>CAQPRV010000038.1 GCA_948857205.1 uncultured Clostridia bacterium | reverse complement strand
TGAAAATTCGTAAACTGTTTTATATCAATTAAATGTAAATACATATATTTTGAATTTAATTGATATAAACCAATAAATATAAATGAATAATTACTCTCTCTAAATCTTGTTTTTGGTTATATTTAATGTTACTCAATATTTAGTTGGTCTGTTTGGAGTTCTATCCCATACAGAAATTTTAGGATAAACATTTTGGTCTTTTTTATCTTTAAAATATCCATTTTCTGTTACTTGTAATACATTACAAATATTATTATAGGTTTTATCATGATGTTCTAAAGCAATTGGTCTAGGAGCAATTTTTAAATTAGATTTATTCTTTTCGAATTCATCTTTTAGTTTACACTCATATACAAATCTTTCTAGTGATGATAACAAAGAGTTTATTTCATGTGTTGCTATTACATTTATTTCAATATCATAATTATAATTTGCTGGTTCTTCTATAAATTGTTTAATCTTTTCTTTTTCTCCTAATGTTCTTTCAATTATAACATCATACTTCTCTTTTAATAAGACTGTTAGTATTTTATTAAATACATCAAAACATGCTATATGTAATAATTCCTCAGATTCATTTGGAAAATTTTTATCAATATATTCTCTAAATGGATGATGTGCTTTCATGTCATCTATTATTATGGATACTGCTTTTGCATCATTTACTTGTATTAATTCATTTATTAACTTTGATTTACCTGAAGCATTTTGACCACCTACTATATATAATTTGGGTGATTTTGATTTTTCTTTTCCTTCTAATATTTCATTTTTATATTTAGTAAGCATTTGGTCTACTATTTCTGATTGTAATTCTTCACATAATCTCTTCATTTCTTCATAATTTGTTATTCCCTCACATTTATCTTGTGTAATAATTGCTTTTCTGTCTTCTTCCATTTTAAATTTCTCCTTTTAAAATCTTTTTCATTACTTCTTTATTTCCTCTTTGGACTTCTTTATCATATTCTAATAGTTTTTCTAATAATTCTTTTGCTTCTTGTGAGTTTTCTTCTTTTATCCTTTTTTTTGTCGCTTCTATACTTTGTGAAAGTATATCAGATATTATATCTGCTTTGATGTACTCATTTAAAATTATTTTTGATTCCATATATCTCCTCCATCTAATATTAATATATCTTATTTGCTTTTCTTTGGAATAATACTTAGTTTACATTTATATCACATTTATACTTTATTTTCAAGATTTTTCCTGAAAATAAATAAAAATGTATGTACAAAATAAAAATAATAAAGGTATTAAGAAATAATCCCTATACCTTTATTATTTTTACTATAGTTTATTATTTAATTTATCTTGGCATCCTACTTAAAATTCTTCCAGCAAAATCATTAAAGTTTTGAGTTTGAATTATTACTTTTCCAGGTCCAACTAATTTTGTTAAAAATAATCCTTCTCCTCCTAAAAATATATTTTTTAACCCTTTTACAGTTTCAATTTCATATGAAACACCTTTTTCAAAAGCAACAACATTACCTGTATCTACTTTTAGTACTTCTCCTGGTTGTAAATCTCTTATTATAGCATCTCCATCAACTTCAAGAAATATTGTTCCTGTACCAGTAGCTTTTTGTAAAATAAAACCTTCTCCTCCAAAGAAACCACTTGATATTTTCTTTGTAAATTCCATTTTTAAGTCTACTGTTGGTTGGCTACATAAAAATGCTCCTTTTTGCATAGTTATTCCGTTTGGGTATTCTCCTAAATCTAATGCCATTATTTTACCTGGTACTGTAGATGCAAAGGCTATTTTTGCTCCATCTTTTTCTGCTGTATAACTATTCATAAAAATAGATTCTCCTGCTAGCATTCTTCCTAGCCCTTTCATTATACCACCATTTGTGTTTGTTGCCATTTTTATTCCTTCTGTTTGCCATGACATACCACCATTTTGTGATACCATTGCTTCTCCTTGATTTAATGTTACTTCTACTGCTGGAACTGTCTCTCCAATTAATTCGTATTTCATTTATTTTCCCCCTTTATTTTTACTCCTTTAAATATAACATATTTAGACATATTTTTTCAAGTTTTTGCAGTCAATTATTAAAAAATATTACTATTTTTATTTTCTAAATATTAATCTATATTTTTTTATTTTATTCTTTTATTTCTTTTGCCAACTTTCCAATAGCTTTTGTCTCTATTCTTGATACATATGAACGAGAAATTCCCATCATATCCGCAATTTCATTTTGTGTCTTAGGTTTATTACCACCTAAACCAAAACGTAATTCCAAAATATCTTTTTCCCTATCTTTTAAAGTATCCTTCATCTTTTCATATAGTAACTTTACTTTCATCTTAACATCAACTTCATCTTCGATATTTCTTTCATTATTTTCTAAAACTTCTTGCAAAGTTACCACATTATCATCTTTATCTTTTCCGTATAGGTTCATTTAAATACACTTCTGCACCTAACTTTTTAGTTGCCCTCAAATGCATTAAAATTTCATTATCAATACATCTTGAAACATATGTAGAAAGTCTTGCTCCTTTTTCAACTTTAAAACTATTAATCCCTTTAATTAAACCAATTGTTCCTATAGAAATTAAATCCTCTTGATCAACTTTAGATGTACTGTACTTTTTAGCAACATGAGCAACTAATCTTAAGTTTCTTTCTATTAAAATATTTCTAGCCTCATCATCTCCCTCTGCCATTTGTTCTAAGCATTTTTTTTCTTCCTCTGATGATAAAGGTTCTGGAAATAAATTACTTCCTTGAATATATCCGTACAACAAAAACTGCTGACTTTAAGAACTCTATAAATCCCATAATTCCAGTCATACAAAGTGCTGAAAACATAATTGCACCTCCATTTATTTTCTATATATCGCAATTATATGTAGCAAAAAAATGAAATGTGCCTGACCATACAAATATTTTTATTAGTCTATTTTTACTATTATTGCATATAATAAGAAAAATATGGAGGAAGGAATTAGATTAAAAATGAATATGCTTACAAATATTTTTAAGGGAATATGTATTGGCTCAGGTGCTATTTTGCCTGGTATTAGTAGTGGTGTTTTTTGTGTAATTTTTGGAATTTATGAAAAACTATTAAATAGTATTTTAGATTTTTTTAAAGCACCAAAAGAAAATTTAAAATTTCTATTTCCTTTAGTATTAGGTGCTGGAATAGGAATTTTAATTTTTAGTAAGCTTATTAACTATTTTTTATATGCCTTTCCTTTACAGACAAAAGCCCTTTTTATTGGTCTTATTTGTGCTAGTATTCCATCTTTAGTAAAAGATGTTAATGAAAAGAAAAAATTTAAGTTACATTATATTTTTTATACATTATTCGCCTTTTGTTTAGGCCTATTTTCTGTATATTTAGAAAAGAACTTTCATATTGAAAGTTCTAATAGTGTAAATATTTTTTATTTAATATTATCTGGTTTTTTAATGTCTATTGGTGTTGTTGTTCCTGGAGTAAGTAATACTATTATTTTAATGTTATTAGGTGTGTACCCTATTTATTTAGCTTCTGTATCAACTGTATATCTACCTTTTTTAATACCTCTAGCAATAGGTCTTGTTTTTGGTGGATTTATTTTTATGAAAATAACAAGATATCTTCTTAACCATTTTTATGCTCAAACTTTTTATAGCATTATTGGTTTTACACTTGGTTCTATTTTAGTTTTACTACCACAAATGTCTTTTGGTATTGAAACTGTAATTTTTGGACTTTGTGTTATTTTAGGCTTTATTATTTTTAATTTTTTAGGTGTTAAAAAGTAATTGTTTTACAGTTACTTTTTAATTTATTTCAAAATCCAAACTACACTAAGAATGCTAACTAAGTTCTATTTTACTTTCTTTTTCTTATTATCCAATCTTTTTCACATTTTATTGGTAAACTTAATTTTACTTGTTGACCTTTAACTCCTGGACTTATAGAAGTAATTTCTTCATCTGTTTCAGAGTCCCATAACTTGTTTATTGTAAAATCTACTGAATTTAACTGATATGGTACAAGTATTTCTAATCTATCTCCTACTTTAAGCTTATTCTTTATTTCTATTATTGATTTTTCTTCACTATATTCCACAACTTTTCCACCAAATTCGTAGTTATCATTATACTGTCTGCCACTATAATCTTGGATATCTCTATTATTTCTGTCATTAAAATAAAAGGTAGTGAATTCTCTGGTTTTTACTTTTTCTATTTCTTTTAAATATCTTGTATAATCATAACTTTCTGGATTTTTCATATAATCGTCAATTGCATTTCTATAGCAGTTTACAACACTTGCTATATAATATTCTGTTTTTAATCTTCCTTCTATCTTTAAACTATCTATCCCCATTTCTAAAATTTCTGGAATTTCTTTAATTAAGCATAAATCTTTTGATGAAAATATACTTGTCCCATGTTCATTTATTTCTATTGGCATATATTGTCCTGGATTGTTTTGTTCTTCTGCATATAAATTATACGCCCATCTGCAACTTTGACTACAATCACCTAAATTTGCACTTCTTCCACATAAAAAATCACTTAAAAAACATCTTCCTGAAAATGCAAAACAAATAGAACCATGTCCAAACATTTCTACTTCTAAGTCTTCTGGTTTATTTTTCATTATGTATTTTAATTGTTCTTTATTCATCTCTCTTGCCATAATTACTCTTTTTGCACCTATTTTGTGCCAAAATAAACAGTCTTGTAAACTTACTACATTTGCTTGTGTGCTTACATGTATAGGAACTTCTGGTGCATATTTTTTTAGTACTTCTATTACTCCTCCATCTGCTGCAATTATTGCATCTGGCTTTTCTTTATTTAGTATTTTTGCCATTTCTATTATTTCTTCATATTTTTCATCCCATGCAAATATATTTAAGGTTACATGTACTCTTTTACCTATACTGTGTGCATATTTTATTGTTTTTATTAGGTCATCATTCCCCATGTCAGCTCTTGTTCTTAGTGATAGTGATGATGTTCCACAGTATACTGCATCTGCTCCATATTGAAATGCTATTTTTGCTTTTTCATAAGATCCTGCTGGTGCTAATAGTTCTATTTTTTTCATCTTTTATCTTTCCTTTCATTAATGGCTTTTTAGTCATAGTTTTATGTGTTATTTTATTTATTATATATCGTTTATTTAAAATGTCAATCTATATATTATTTTAAGTTTCAACTTTTTACAAGTGAATATTATAGTTCAATAAATAACTATTGACCTAAGCTACCTAAGTCTTACAAATCTTGATTTTTAGGGAGGATTTATTTTATATAAGGGAAGAAAATATCTAAAATATTTATGAAAATTTGAATGCAACTGGAAAATATCTAGAAATTCTTATCGTATAAAATGAGGGATGTTCAAGGCAAAACTACACTATGGATAATAGTGTAGTTTTGAACGTGAAAGAGGCTCATTTTAGATGATTAGAATTTCTTAATATTTGTAAGGCAACCGAGAATTTGAATAAATATTTTAAATATTTTTCTTCCCTTTATTTAATTATCTACCCTAAAAAAATAAGATTTGTAGAACTTATATAGCTTAGGACAATATCTATTTAATGAATTATAACCTTCACTTATAAAAAGTCGAAACTTAAATTTTATTGTATTTCTATTAATATATTAGATAATCTTATTTTTCCTAATTGTCCATCTTTTAAATCTGATAAATCCCAGACCCAATACATTGTTGAAGAAGTTGCATTAAAAGTAAAACTTCCTTGTATTGTTCCTGTTGTTCTAGAATTAAAACTCAAATCTTTAATTTTAGAACTTGTCTGAGATATTATTGAAGAACTCATTTTACATCCGAAATTATAAATAGTTGGATTAAAAGTCCCTTCATAATATCTAGTAAAACTTATTTTATAATTATGATCTACTAGTAAACCATTTATTGGTATATTTAGTTTTTCATAACCTTTTAAACATGTTATATCGAAATTAAAATAATTTTCTCCATAAGTAATATTGCTATATTTATTTGCTGGATATGCATAATACCCTACTATATTTGCTATTGCAGTTGATTTCCATTGTGCATATAATGTAACAGTTCCACCATTTTGCTCTGCTATATAATTACTTTCTGGAGAATATGATATCCCTGTGCCATTTGCTTTAGTATTCCAGTTTATAAAATTATATCCTAATCTTGTTGGTTGTGTATTACTTAATTTTAGTGCTTGTCCATAAATTTTGGTTTGATCTGCTGGTGCACCTGTTCCTTTATTTGAATCATAATGTATTTTGTGTGTCCAAATCTGCCAATGTGCAAATAATGTTGTATTTTCTAGCTTTGTGTTCTTTAATAAAACCGATACTTTTTCTCCTTCACTTGCTTGTGTATACCATCCTAATAGATTATACCCTGTTCTTGATGGAGCATAAGTTATTTTGTGTTCCATTCCTTCTAAAAATGTTTGTTTAATTACATTTCCACTTCCATCATTTAAATCAAAGTATATATTATATGCTGTCTTTATTTCTATTTCTTGATCATCTTCTGTTGTTACTTTAAAAATCTTTATAAGATCTGATTTCATTAATTCATAATCTATTGCTATTTTTTCTTTTCCTGTTTTATCATTTATATTTAGTTTATATGTTTCATTTCCTGCTTCTTGTGGATACTCTAAACTTTTTATTTTATTATTTTTATCATTTGATACAAATATTAACAGACATTTATATGACGATGTGGTTTCTTCTTTTATTTCTATAGTTAAGTCAATTAAATCATTTTCTGAAGTCGCTAACGTTTTTTGTTCTAGTTCTCCATGAATTTTCTCAACATATTCTTTATTTACTAGTATAATTATTATTCCTATAGTTAAAATTATTGTTATTGAAATTAATATTATTTTTAATGTACTTTTTTTATTCTTACTTATCATTCTACTAATTACCTTAACTTTCATTTGTTTTCTATATAATATTAATATGAATTATAAATTTCAATATTTTAGTTAGTTTTATTTTATAAATTATTTACATAAATATAAAATTAAAAGTTAAGTATATAAAATAACTATAGTTTTCCTTATTTGACTTGAAAAAATAACTACTAAATGCTATTATAAAATTAGTGATAATAAAAGGAGACAAATATGGCAAATAACACTTTTGATTTTTATGATAAAACAAGTTTAAAATCTTATAACTTAGATCAGACAATGAGATATCAACTAAATATGCTAGACAGTTTAGATGTATTCACAAGAAAACACTGCGAAAATGTAGCTAATTTAACCTGTAGACTATGTGAATACTTGCATTGTAATAAATCTTTTACTCAATATTGTACAATATGTGCATATTTACATGATATTGGAAAACTATTTATACCAGCAAATATTTTACAAAAACCTGGAAAATTGACACAAGAAGAGTATGACATTATGAAAACACATACAACCTTAGGTTATAATATGTGTATGAAAGATTTAGAATTAAGACCCTATGCAAATGGTGCTTTATACCACCATGAGGCCTTAAATGGAAGTGGATATCCTCAAGGTCTAACAAAAAAAGATATACCTTACGAGGGTCAAATAATTAGAGTTGCTGATGAATATGATGCAATAGTAAGTAAAAGACAGTATAAATCACATATTGGTATATCAGAAACTTTAAAGATTTTAATTGAAAATACAAAACCAAGTAAATCAGAAGCCTTAAATAATATTGCTCAAAACACTAAATTAGGAAAAAATAATCCTGTAGTAGTAAGAACTTTATTTAAAGTAGTAATTGATGACATTGGTTACGAAATTTCACTAACTCAAAGTTACATAGATGAATTAAAAGAACATATAAAAAGATTAGAACAGGCTCAAAAATATAAAGAAAAGATGATTAATTCAAAAAAAGAAAAAGACAAAAACTTTTATTTAGAAGGGATAAAATTACTTTTATTAAAAGATGAAACCTTAGAGAATCTTGAAATTATTTGTCAAGAATATAAACGAGCATATGAAACAAGAAAAAAAATAATAGATAACTTATATAATGAAATTAAAATTATAAAAAAACTAAAAGTTTAATGAATCTGGAGACGGAGGATGATTCTGGGGACGGAGGAAAAAATCATCAAATTCTTTTAAGATGATTTTTTCCTCCGTCCCCAGAATCATTAATCTTCTAGTCCAAAACTTACTCCTAAAGCATTATTTACTTTATCTATTATTTTTTCGTCATCTATATGACCTATTTTTTCTTTTAATCTGCTTTTATCTATTGTCCTAATTTGCTCTGCAAGTACTACAGAATTATTCTTTAAACCACATGAAGAGGAATCTATCTCAATATGTGTTGGTAATTTTGTTTTTCCCATTTGTGATGTTACTGCTGCTGCAATTACTGTTGGGCTATATTTATTTCCTAAGTCATTTTGAATTATTAATACTGGTCTGATTCCTCCTTGTTCTGAACCTACTACAGGGCTTAAATCAGCATAAAACATATCTCCTCTTCTTATTTGCATATTCTTCACTCCTACTTAGCATATTGTCAAGTATGTTTTTTTGATTTTAAATATTAGTTGAAGTAAAGAAATAATCTATTTAATTTAAACTATTTACATCTACCTCTGTATATTTTATGTAAATAGTAGAATTATTGTTATTGTCTTTTATTTCCATTTGCAAGGGTTTTCCGGTAGACTTATCTATGTAAAGTACTTTATTTTTTGTATTACGTGCATTTTTATCATCTACTGTATTCATTATTATTTTATCATCTTTTTCTTCATATGCTGATTTAGGACTATTTTTATAATTTTCTATAAAAGCTTCTAAGTCTAATATATTATCTGCTACATAATTGTATTTTTCAAATACTGTACTTAAATTTAATTTCGTATTTTCAATTTTAAGACCTTCTTGTGATTTTATTATTTTAACTCCTTGAATATTTGTTGGTTCAATTACTTCTTGATTGTTTATTTCGTCTTTCTTGTATTGTTGTTTGATTTTGTATTTATTCTCATTTTTGTTGCTTTTTACTTCTACTTCTATTTCCGCTTCATATGAACTAATATTTAAAATGTAATCAACAATTTCTTGACTACTACTATTATTTCCAATTTTATATTTTTTAGCCCCATTATTATTAAAAAATATAAAAAAAGTTAAAATACTTATTAGTATAATTACTAAAATTATTATAAAAATGCTTATCTTTTTCAAATTTTACCTCCCTAAAAAAATGTAAACAAGAATTTGTACACACTTGTAATTATTACAAACTCTAGCTTCAACCATAATTATCTTCTATAGAATAGAACAAATAAGAAGATTAAAGATTTTTTTTAATTTGTTCTTGCCCAATTTGAGTTTTCGACTGTAAGGAGAAAATCTCAAAGGGCTAGCAATTGTAGGTTTTATACAATAGGAAAGTATAACTTTTCTATTATATAAAAAAATAGTGAATTTTTATTCACTACATTTTTATTCTATATTGTTTTAAAATATTCGTTAATTGCATTAAGCAATTCTTGTTCTGTTTCAATTGTATTTATATTTTTCCTAAATTCGCTAGAATTTTTTAAATTCTTTGTATACCATGAAATATGTTTTCTCATTTCCTTTATAGCAATTTCTCCTTTTTCTTTAATTGCTAATTTTATATGTTCTCTTATTATTTGTAGTCTTTCTTCGTTTGATGGTTTTTGTATTTCTTTTCCTGTTTCTAAATAGGTCTTTATTTCTTTAAAAATCCATGGATTTCCAAGAGTTCCTCTTCCTAACATTATTGCATCTGCCTTTGTTTCTTCAAGTATCTCTTTAGCTGTTATACCATCAATTATATCTCCATTTCCAATAACTGGAATAGAAACACTTTCTTTGACTTTTTTTATTATATTCCAATCAGCATTTCCTGTATAAAACTCACTTCTTGTTCTTCCATGTACTGTAATAGCTGAAATTCCTACTTCTTCTGCTATTTTTGCGATTTCTACTGCTACAATATGCTCCTTATCCCAACCTTTTCTTATCTTTAAAGTTACTGGTACTTTTGAATTTCTTATAACTGCTTTCATTATTTTTTTTGCTTTTTCTAAATCTAATAATAACTTACTACCATCCCCATTTTTTACAACCTTTGGTGCTGGGCATCCCATATTTATATCTAAAATATCTGCTATTTGACTTACATATTTTGCTGCATATGCCATTGATTCCTCATCACTTCCAAAGATTTGCATACTTATTGGATGTGCTTCTCCTTCAGTATTTAGTAATCTTCTAGTTTTTTTGTCATTATGAAATATTGCTCTACTGCTTGCCATTTCTGTACATACCATACCTGGTTCAAATTTTTCACATATTATTCTAAAAGGCAGGTTTGTTATACCTGCCATTGGCGCTAATATTAAATTATTTTTTAATTCTACATTTCCAATTTTCAATTTGTGTATAAACATTTTTTTCTCCTGATGATTATACTGTTTATTTTACGAATATTGTTTTTTGTCTTTTACTACTAATATTTATAAGTATCCCTATACATAAAAAGTTTGTAATTAAAGAACTTCCTCCATAGCTAATAAATGGAAGTGGTACTCCTGTTATTGGTAATATTCCCATTACCATTCCAACATTTTCTATTACATGAAATAAAAATATTCCTGTAACTCCTGTTGCAATAAGTGATCCTGCTTCGTCTTTTGCCGTTTTTGCAATATATAAACATTTTATAATTAAAAATACATATAATACAATTACTGTAGCTGCTACTACAAATCCCATTTCTTCTCCTATTACTGCAAATATAAAGTCTGTTGTTTTTGGATATAGAAATCCTAATTGGGTTTGGTTTCCTTTTAGTAGTCCCATTCCTGTAAGACCTCCTGCTCCTATAGCAAGTTTTGATTGTATTATGTTATATCCTGAACCTCTTGGATCTGATTCTGGATTTATAAATATGTCTATCCTTTTTTTAGCATGTTCTGGTAATATAAAATTGTATAACAACGGTATTGCTATTATTACTAATAAACTAGTTATTATTATATACTTTTTGTCAATTCCAGCAGCAATCAATATTAATGCTATTGCTACTATAAATGCAGTTGCTGTTCCATAGTCTGGTTGTTTTATGATTAATAAAATTGGAACTCCTACTACTGCTAATATTATTAGTAGTTTTGTTATTCTATTAATTTCGTTTTTTCCTTTTTCTTGAATTTTTGTAATTGCATATGCTAAAAATAGAATTACAGATATTTTTGAAAATTCTCCTGGTTGAAGCGAGAATGCTCCTATAGGAAACCAACTTGTAGCACCATTTATTGGAGTTGTAAAAAAAACTGCAATTAATAATAATATCGATCCTCCATACAGGAAGGGTGATATTTTTACTAAAAATTCATAGTCTACCATCATTACAAATATCATACACATAATACTAACTATTAACCATATAACTTGTTTATTAAAATCATCATGTTCTGTCTGTTGGGTTGCAGAAAATAATGCAACTAGTCCTATTATGCTTAGAATTATTGCAAGTATTATAAGGCTCCATTCTACATTTTTAAATTCCCTTTTTCTCATTTAAACTCACTTTTCTTTATTTATTTTTGTACTATTTCTTCTGTTTTGTTTTCCTCTTCTTGTTCTTTAGAGGTTTCCTTTTCTATCTCTTTTTTATCTTCTAAATTTTTTTCTTGTTCTGTTTTTTCTTCTTGTTCTGTTTTATTATTTTTTTGTATTTCTTCTTTATTTTGCTCTTTATCTTCCTCTTTTTTATCTATTTGTTCTTCATCTTTATTGTTTTCTTGCTTAACTGTTTTTTCTTGTTCTAAGTTTATTTTTTT
>CAQPRV010000037.1 GCA_948857205.1 uncultured Clostridia bacterium | reverse complement strand
GAAGCAGGCGAAAGAAAATAAGTAAGGGGATATTATTATGGAAGATTGTATATTTTGTAAAATTATAAGAAGAGAAGTTCCTTCTAATATTGTATATGAAGATGAAGAAATCATTGCATTTAAAGATATCCAACCAGCAGCTCCAATTCATATTTTAGTTATTCCTAAAAAACATATTCCATCTTTAGTACAATTAGAAAAAGAAGATGAAATACTAATTGGGAAAATTTATACCATAATTAATAAAATAGCAGAAGAACAAGGTGTTCTTGATAAAGGTTATCGAGTTATTGTAAATTGTGGACAAGATGGAGGACAAGAAGTAGGACACTTACACTTTCATTTATTGGCAGGAAAAAGACTTGGTGAAAAAATTGTTTAAAACCCTATAAAATTGCATAAGAATGTGATATAATAGTAAAATAGTAAGTTGTCGCTAGGGTTGAATTTTGAAATTTGAACAAAAAATATAAACTTTGAGGTGGGCTATAAAATATGCTCATCTTTTATTATGTCAATTAAATATTATATAATATAGAGATTGTCATAATTCCTGTTGAAGGAATTATTTTGTTAGCAGTTGTTTGATCTACTAAATTATTGCTTATATTCTCCTTTTTATTTTCAGTTTTATTTTGACTAATATTTAGTATATTATTTAAATCTTTAACTTTTTTATCATCTAAATAAATAGTAAGTTTAGAATCTGGAGAATTTTTAACTTCAAAAGAGTGAATATTTTCTATAATTTTTGTATCTCTTTTTGAAATTTCTTTTATATAAATATACAAATTGTTAGATTGAGATAAGTCGAAATTTTTATCTAAATCAGTAGTATTATCAATAATAATAGAAAATGTTCCATTGTTATCTTTTTGAAGATTAGCATTTTTCCACTTATCACTTGATATATTATTTTCTCCTTTTCTACTTGAAAAATAGTATTCATATGTATAATCATCTTTTTCATTACCTAGTTGTATATTGGAAATTTTTATTTGCATTGTACCATATGAAGTTTTATCATTAGTAGTATATAGATAATAAGTTACGTTAGATACTTCAGCAGACGAGTTTTTGAAGTTTGAAGGTGTAGGATTAATATTTGTTTGATTATTATTAGGATTATTGCTAGGTTTAGTATCAGGTTTATCGTTATCTGGGGTATCACTAGGCTTAGTATCAGGTTTATCGTTATCAGGAGAGTCACTAGGTTTAGTATCAGTTTTATCATCATCTGGATTAGGAACCTCAGGAAGTTCAGTAGTTGAAAGTGCTTTTATACAAACATTTCCTCTAAAGTTAGTATTGGAAATTGTTGCAAAATCTTGCCATTTATTATTAGAAATATTAGAGTTTGTAGAAAAATAGCTTTCATTAGGATTAACTATAGCATTTTTATATAAATCATTTGTATGTTGTGATTCTAATGCTACATATTGCTGATTTGTCCCATTAGTAATTTTTACTACTACAACAAAATTACTACCTGTTAATGTTATAGGAGTTTCGAATTCAAGAGTATGATAACCAGAAGTAATTTTTTTAGTATCACCAGTAGTCAATTTAACTTTTTGTAAATTACTTAGTGATTTATCCGAATTATTAGGGTTTATATATACTTCACAAGTTTGGTCAGAAAATGTAAATATGCTAATTTTATTAATTGCTTCTTTTATATTGATATCTCTTTTAAATACATTTGCAAGATATATTGCACTATCGTTTATCATAATAGTATTTGAAGCTCCTAATATATCATTTTGATAAAGATTATAATAATCTTTTTTAGAAGAAGCTTTTTGTATTCCACTTAATAATTTATAAACATTTACATCATCATAGGAAATGTACATATAACCATTTTTTCCTATTTCTAATGATATAGAATTAGATTCTTCATCTATGTGTACCTTATCTCCCCATATTTTTTGCAAATAAGAAAGAATTATTTCGTTAGGAATTTCTTCTGGTGAATGCCATCCTTTTTCATTACATTTAATTGTATATGTATTATAAAAATCATTTTTAGTATCTTGTAAGTTTGATGTTTGTTCAGAGCCCCAAGAGTTTTTTATAATCCAAGCGCCATTATTTTTTGGTTTACATTTTTCATTAAAGTTATTTTTATCATAATTATCATCCCAACCAATAATTGTTACTGCATGATTTATTGGTGTAGTTGTAGAGTTATTACAATATATAGCTCCAGTTTGATTATTATAATTATCGGAGATAATTTGTGCTCCATAAATCCCAGCATAAATACCACCATAATTTGAAATCTGTTGTTTCATTAAATTCATTAAATTATTTTTTTCACTTTCTGTATTAGGTACTGGATATATATTTGCGTCATATAATGTTGTAGCCACTGTTTTATTTTTTATTTCTGAAATATCTATTTTTTCCTCACTATTTTCAAAAGGTAATTCTGATTCAGAAATAGCACCACTTCCATTTGTTAAATATGCTAAACACATTAATAGTGTACCACCGTCTTTTAAATTTCTTGTAAATCCATAAGGATTTATTACATCATTTTTAAAAGCACTTCTTGCAGTTGAATAGTTCATATGCTTTTCAGAAAAATCATATATTGTTTTACTTTTTGAATTTAAATGGTCTGTTAAACCTAAATGTGATTCTAATGCTCCAATATATGCAAAATTCCAACAGGAATTAGTTTGCATTTGATTTCTAATTTTTACATTTTCAGGTATAATTTTTTCTAGTGAGTAATTTGGTGTTATTGTACTTTTTAGTAATCGAAATATTTTAAATGGATTATTTTTATTTTTTAAATATTCAGAGTTGTATTCTTGTGATTTTATATCATATCTTAATGGTTCTATTACTTTGCTTCTTTCATCATCATCTAAATTTAGATAATTTTTATATTCTTCTGAATATTCTACAGATGATATTATATTTTCTAAATTACTTGTAGCATATGTTGTAGTCAGCATTAATGTATAAATTATTAAAAATGTTATTATTATATTTTTTAGTATCTTTTTCATATAAGTTCTCCCTTCTTACAATATAGTAATATCATAATAAATCTAATAATACAATATAATTATGTAATTGTATTATAAAAGAAATATTTGTAATTAAACTATTTCTGAAATTGATAAATTAAAGTTCTAATGATTATTTTGCTAGAATAGAATTAAACAAAAGTATAAAACGTAGAAAAATGGGGGTTTTATTATGAAACAAATTTCATTAATAGAAGAACGTGCTATACAATTAGCACATTATATTATAGATTCAAAAGATACAGTAAGAGGTGCAGCTACGAAATTTGGAATATCTAAGTCTACAGTACACAAGGATGTAACACTAAAGAACGGTAGAAAAGTTGGACAAGTTGTTCCATAAAGTATTGAAATTAAAGGAATTTTCTTAAGCAAATACTATTGTGAAGTTAGGATTAATAATAAATAGTCAGAATAAAGCAATTTACATATCAAAATGTAAAAATGCTTTATTTTTTTGTAAAATTATGGTAAAATTTTAAAAAATGTGCGACGAATAAATATATTAAATAAAAAATTAGTAATTAACATATTTTAAGGAGAAAAATATGACAGAAGAGAATAAAAAGTAACGAATTATTTAAGAAAAGCAATACTAGCACAAGTTGACAAAGGTATTGATTTTAGAAATGAAGAATTTTACAGAATATCTCAAGAAGATTTAATAACTGGAAACATTGAAGAAAGTATCACAACTGAACTTTTTGAAAAAGACAAAAAAGAACGTCAAAAGATTGTAGAAGAGGAAAAAGAAAAATATATAGATGAAAATTTATATGTAATACTTGCAGCTAAAGTTATAAAAACACAAGTTGAAGGAACTAAAAAAAGGAAGATTTGGAAGATTTAACAGGAATATTTTTTATACCAGCAATGTTAAACAAAAGTACATCAAGTTTATTACCTGCAATAGAAGATAATAAATTGGCATGGTTTCCAAGAGAGATATTAAAACCTATGATAGAGCCAGAACTTGCAATAGGTGATGGTAAGATTTATGATGAAGTAGTAAGTGATGGAATATATAATATATATAAAATTGCTAATTGGCAGGAGTATATAGATTATTGTAAAAATATATATGAAAAAACAACAACTAATTTAAAAGTATTTTTAAATGAAAACGAACAATTTGAAAAAAGTATTATTAATATAGATGTAATAGAAAGCTTTTATGCAAATAAAACAGGAAAAAATAATTCATTAATAAGAGAAATAGAGCAAAAGATAGAAAAGATAAATCAATATTTACAACAGTTTATATGTGAAATGAGAAAATTAAAAAAGTATAATATTGATGATTCAAAAATAATATCTAATAAAGATGAATTAGATATTTGGTTATATACAAATGTAAGATATATATCATTTTGGTTAGCAGTACATTATTATGAGGCAAGGTGGCTAGAAGGTGATTATTCTGTAACAGATAATCAAAAAGGAACAACTTTTGAAAACGTTTTAAAAAAATTCTATAAAAGATTAAGTATGATTATGCCTTGTATGGTAATGACATTTTATATGTTGCCAAAACAATTTGAACCATATAATATAGAGGGAAATGAACAATATTTATATAATATTATAGATACTTTAATAGTAGATGAAGCAGGACAAGTATCAACTGATGTTCATTCTCTTTAGCAAAAAAAGCAATAGTTGTGGGGGATGAAAAACAAATTGAATCTGTATGGGGAGTAGAAAGAGCATTAGACAAATCATTAGCAATTCAAGAAAAAGTGAATATGAATTTGAAAGAATTCAAAAGGAATTATTAGCAAAATGTAAGCTAATTCAACCATCATATACACCAATAGTAGATGTTGCACAATATAAAGAAAAAAATATATTAGTAGTATGGTGTTTTGGAGGACAAACAAGACCATATAAGTGTCCAACTACGCTAGACAAAGATTTTTCAAAAGGATATTCAATTATATAAGAAAAATGTCAAGCACAGTAAAAGCAACAGAAATAGAACAAAAAGAATTATATAATATGGCAAGAACTATACCTTTTGATGATAGAATGAATCACGAAGCAAAGATTCGAGATCTAAAATTACCACTAATTCAAAATTATCTATATGAAATTAAAAGTGATTTACTAAAAGAATCTGAAACAATGGATTTTATGGATTTATGCAAAAGTATGAGAATTGTAGACGGTACACCAGAATATATGAAACCTTTGAATGTTGGTTTGATGTTTTTTAATGATGAACCACAAAAATTCTTCCCATATTCACAAATAGAAGTAATAGATTTAAGAAATGGTCCAGAAGGTGATGATATGACAGAGCAAATATTTAAAGGACCAATAGATAGTATGATAAAGAGTGCTTTAACATATATCAAAAATACTGTTATTGTAGAAAAAATATTAAAGATAGATGGACAAGCAGGAGCAGTAAGATTTTTTAACTATCCATATCAAGCAATAGAAGAAGCATTAGTAAATGCAGTTTATCACCGTCGGATATGACATAAGAGAGCCAGTAGAAGTAAGAATAATGGTTCAAAAGAGCCAGAATTTGAAACAAATGATACAAGAGATTATTTTATTACAACAATATTTATACATGATGGATTTGAAAATGAAACAAAAAAACAAACAACAACCCACCAAGATAAAATATTAGAATTTTGTAAAGAACCAAAGACAACAAAAGAAATAATGGCATATTTAGGATTAAAGGACAGAAGGAATTTCTACTTAAAATATATGAGACCATTATTAGATAGTGGAAAATTACAAATGACTATACCAGACAAACCAAATACAAAGAATCAAAAATATATAACAGAATAAATTATTATAAGGAAAAGGTGAAGAAAATGGATTTTGAAGATGAAGAATTTATAAATCTATGGTACAATAAAAGTGGAGGAATATTGAATAATGAAAGTTCAAATAGACAAGCAACTGAAAGAGAGTTGTAATGTGAGTTTAGGATGTATATTTTATAAAACTAATGTAATTAAGACAAATAAAGAACTATGGAATTATATTGAAAAGGAGATTATATCTAAGATACAAAAAACATTTACTTTAGAAAATCTAACGGAACAAATAAATATCAAAGCATCACGAGAAGCATATAAAATTTTAGGAAAAGAACCTAGTCGTTATAGAGTATCAAGTGAAGCTTTGATTCGTAGAATATTACAAGGAAAAGGTTTATATAAGATAAATAATGTGGTTGATACAAACAATTTAATATCAATAGAAACAGGATATTCTGTAGGTTCATATGATTTAGAAAATTTGCAAGGTAGTATAAATTTTAGAATTGGTACAGAAGGAGAAAAATATCAAGGTATTGGAAAAGAAATGATAAATATTGAAAAATTGCCAGTATTTGCAGATAATTTAGGAGCATATGGAAGTCCTACAAGCGATTCAACAAGAGCAATGATTACAGAGAAATCAAAAGAAATTTTAACAGTTTTGATTTCATTTAATGGAACTGAAAGACTTGAAAAATCTGTAGATATAGCAATGAAATATTTGACGAAATATGCAAATGCAGAAATTATCAATAGCATTATTGTATGATATAAAAAATGTAATCCTCAGTACAATTCTAATGTGCTTTAAAAAATAAAGTCAAGGTTGTGCAACAGCACATTTATTTTAACCTTGACTTTATTTTATAAAGCACATTATAATTTATGTGTAGGATTTATTATATAAATGATAAAACTAAAACACACATAAATATTCCTAATATTATTAAATATTTCTTCCAACTTATTTTTTCTTTTAATATTAATCTTGATGCTAGCATTGTTATAATAATAGAACTTGTACTAATTACAGAAACAATTGAGACCTTTCCATCTAATAATGCAAATCTATTAAATATTGAAGATGAAACATCTAATAATGATTGTAATACAAAATATCCTTTGTTATTTATTTTCCTAATATCTATGTAATTCCAATTTTTAGTTATTAAGCAATATGCAAATATTCCTATTATAATTATTATTGCATAATTGAACATTACATATAATGGACTTTGATACTCTGTAATATATATCTTATTTATAAAATCTGAAATTCCATAAAATAATACAACTCCCCAAGAATACATTATAGCTTTTTGTTTTGCTTTCTTATTTATTTTTTCTTCATCATTTTTCTTATCTATTGCTATCATTATAGATAATGTAACTAATATTCCAGAAATTATTAATTGTAAGATTGTAAATTTCTCTTTTAAAATCAAAATGCCTAACAAAAATGTTACAATTACTTGTGTTCTTTGTATTGATGATGTTATAGCAACTTTCCCATATTTGATGGCTGAAATTGAACAATAAAATCCTATTGATTGTATTATAATTCCAGGTGACATTTTAATTATATCTATAAAATTTAATTTCTCAATAATTTGTGGATTAATAATTAAACTAACTAAAATCATAGTACAATGATAAATTAACATTCCCATTATTGCTATTCTTTTAGGCTCATTATTTGAACATTTTTTTATAGCGATTGCAACAAATCCCCAAATTATTGTTGATAACAAGCAGTAATATAACCACATATATTATTTCTCCTAATTTTCATATATATTATCGTTTATTTTTAATACCATTCTTGTCCAATGTGTTTTAAATCCTAATCTTTCGTATAAATCTTTTGCAATATTATATCCTGATACTTCTAATGACATATCCTTATCTTGTTGTTTTGCCATTTCAATTAATTTACTTAATGCTATTGTTCCTATTCCTTGACCTCTATATTTTTCATCTATAAAAAATCGATATAAATATATTTCTTTTTCATAATTTTTTATTCCTATAAAACCAACCATTTCATTCTTACACATAATTTTATAATATTCTTCGTTTTCTTCAAAAGTCAATTCTTCTGGTTTTATAATTCTTAATTGATATATTGGATCAACTGTATTGTGATGTTTCCATTCTTCTATAATCCATTCTCTAAAATAATCATTTTTTTCTTTTTCTAATTTTATATCCATTTTTTATTTCTCCTATTCCATATTATTAATATTTCTTATTATATTTGGCTCAATTTTATAATTTCTTTCTGTATTCATTAAACCATTTATTTCTTGTTGAACATCTGTTAATTGAGTATAGCAATATCCTGATATATATGATATATTTTTTATTGTTTTTGTAAGTTTGCTAAATCTTTCTATAAGTTCCTTTTCATCTTTTACTTGTTTACCATATCCCCATCCTTCTTCTGAGTTAATTGCAATACCACCATATTCACTCATTATAACTGGTTGTCCTTCATATTTATATCCACTAGCAAATAATCTATGTTTTCCATTATATTCTTCTAAATTATTTAATACTTTCATTTCTTTATCTGAATATTCTTGATAAAGTAATTCATTATCTTGTTTATAATCATGTATTGTAATAATGTCTGATATTGTATGTTCCCAACCATCATTTGAAATAACTGGTCTAGTATCATCAATTGATTTAGTTAAATAGTATAGAGTTGTTGCAAAATTTTGCTCTTTTTCACAGATACTAACTTCTGGTATTCCCCATGATTCATTAATTGGAACCCAAGTTATTATTGAAGGATGATTATAATTTTGCTTAACAACTTTTATCCATTCATTTGTAAAATTTTGTAATGAATTATCATCAAAATTGTAACAATTTGCCATTTCGCTCCAAACTAATACTCCTTTAACATCACACCAATATAAAAATCTTTCATCTTCTACTTTTTGATGTTTTCTAATTCCATTATATCCAAATGCTAAAACACTTTCTATATCTTTTGTTAAACTATCTTCGCTCGGTGGTGTTAAATGCGATTCTTTCCAATATCCTTGATCTAATATTAATTTTAAGTATAATTCTTCATCATTTAAAAATATTTTATTTTCTTTAATTGCTATTTCTCTTATTCCAAAGTAAGAATAGGCAGTATCTATGACTTTATCTTCACAATACAATTTATAAGTAATATCATATAAATTAGGGCTATTGACTGACCATTTTTGTATGTCATGATTTATTCCTTCTTTTACTATATTCATCTTTATTTTTTCATAATTATTATTTAGTATTTCTTTTATGTTATTTAGTATTTGTCCATTAAATGATATTTCTGTTTCAATATAATATTTTTGTTGTTCAATGTCCTGCTCTGATAAATTAGTTTCTATTTCTAATTGTACTTTATCTGTTTTTGGTGTAATTTTAACTGCTTTTAGATATTTTTTAGATACCCATTCTAACCATACTGTTTTCCATATTCCTGTTGTTTGTATGTACCAACATTTCCAGCTTTCTTTTTTATATCTTTGTTTTCCTCTAGGTTGGTCTTTTGATAGAGAATCTTCTACCTTTATTGTAATATCATTCTCCCCTTCTATAACATATTTTTCTATGTCAAATGAAAATCTTGAATATGCTCCAATATTTTCTCCTATATACTTTCCATTAATCCATACTTTTGTTTTATAGTCACTACCTTCAAAATTTAATATTACTTTATTATTTTGCAATTGTTCTTTTGATATATTTATTTTTTTATTATACCAAACTATATAATGTACACTTTCATCTTCTATTCCACTTAATTTAGTTTCATATGTAAAAGGTACAATAATTTTTTTATCTATTGGAAATTCTTTAAAATATTTTTTTGTTTCTCCTTCATCATTATCATCAAATATAAAGTTCCACTCTCCATTAAGGTTTTGCCATTCTCTTCTTACAAATTGTGGTCTTGGATAATCTTTTATATAACATTTCATTTTTTTTCTCCTATCATATATCAATTTATGACATAATTCTAGCATACAATTTTAAAAAAAGAAAGTGCTTTTCCAAACACTTCCAATTAAGTTTTATCTCTAAACATTCCTAAAATTTTTATTATCAAATTATACTACTCCGCAGACCATATCAACTTCTATCGTTACTTTAATTTTATTATTTTCTACTCTTTTAACCTTATTTTTATCTTTTCTCTCAAAACTAACAAAATCCTCAAAAGCAGTAAACTCAACTATTCTGTCTAATCTTTTAGATATAGCACCGAGCAACATTCCACGTGTGTGGAATGCGTGGCAGTGCTCAACCTTAAACAACTTTGAAATTATTATTACTGTAAGGATATATCGATTAAATGTTAGAAAACTTATTTTATATATCTAACTAAAATCTAACCAAAGTATAATTTTAATTAAATATAAATAAAATTATGAAAAATTGTAAATAAGTAAATCTAGTTTAGAAAAAATACTAAGCTAGATTTTTAATTCTTAAAACTAAAAGCAGAAGATATAGCTTCTGCAGATAGTAATTTAGAATTTATATCTAAATGAGCATATACATTAACAGTAGTAGAAAAATCAGAATGTGCACACTTTTTGAGAGTACGAATTTGCCGATTAAACCCTAATAATATTGAAATTTTATAAGATAAAGTTTCAAAAATAGCGAAAAAAGATTGCCTCGTATGTGCATCTAAAAATAAAGTCATGCACCTGTTAAAAAATTCGTTTTTAAGCTGTCTTTGGGCGATTTGAGAGTCGCCCTCTTCCTGTAAAATTGTGGGGAAATTTTTTAACTTACATAATACAAAAAAGAAAATGCATATAATATTATAAATTGTTGCTGAAAATAATTTTAAATTGTATAGATTTTTTTATCAAAACATTGACTATATATCAATATTTTGATAAAATATGTATATAATATTAAAGGAGGTGTTTATTATGCCAATAATTAGACCGAGTTCTGATTTAAGAAATAATTATAATGAAATTTCTACAATTTGTCATCAAACTAAAAGCCCAGTATATATTACAAAAAATGGTGCAGGAGATTTAGCAGTAATGAGTATTGAATTGTACGAACTTTTAACAGATAAATATATGTTATATAGGGAATTAGAAAAAGGTATCAATTCTTTAGAAAAAGGAGAAAAATATTCCGAAAAAGAAGTATATGAAGAATTAGATAAAATATAGAAGGAAGGTTTATTTGTGGAAAAATACAATATAGAATATTCAAAAGAGTCAAAAGAAGATTTAGTAGGAATAAAGCAATATATTAAATATAATTTGTAAGAACCAGAAATAGCACAAAAATTAATATCAAAAATAAGGAATGAAATAAATAATTTAAAACATAATCCTAAAATTTATTCAATTGTAGATGATGATCTAATAAAGAAACTTGAAATAAGGAAATTGCTAGTAGATAATTATATTATTTTTTACAGAATAAAGAATGATAATATAGAAATAGTTAGGGTTATGTATGGAAGAAGAAATTGGATTAATTTATTGTAATTTTATAAATTTGTAGCAAATTGTAGAGGAGGTTTTAGAATAATGAATATAAGATTAGCAAGTGAAAAGGACTATTTGCAATTTGGATTTAGGTCAAGTATTTAGACACATATTTTTACACTTTTTTATAAATATTATGCTATTTTTTCATAGTATAATCTTTCTTTTTCATTCGGTGTAATATATCCTAAACTGCTATGTATTCTTTTGTTATTATACCAACTCTCTATAAATTCGAATATTGCTAATCTTGCTTTTTTGCTATATGAATGCTTTATAGTTAATGTTTTTAATAACTTTTCATAATCATTTGATGTGTATTGACTTCTTAAATCTGAATGAAATATCATTCCTTCTTCTATTCCTACATTACATATAGCATTGTTTAATGCTTGTATTACTAAATTTGCTGTCATATGCTTTCCATATGAGTATCCTATTATTTTTAAATCATATAAATCCATTACAATTGCTAAATATGTCCATCCTATTTCTTTTATATAAATATATGTTATATCTCCAACCCATTTTTCTTTTGTCTTTATTGCTTTAAAATTTTGTTCTAATAAGTTGGGGTTATTTGTATCATCTACTCTTTTATTTCCAGCATAATTATATTTTTTTAATACTATACTTCGTATTCCTAGTTTTCTCATCCTTCTTGCTACTCGCTTTTGACTTGTTCTTATTCCTTTACTTGCTAGTATCTTCTGTATTTTGGGTGATCCATATCTTCTTTTTGATTCAGTATATATTTCCATTATTTCATTTTCTTCTTGTAATCTCATATTTTCTTTTTTTAGTTTTAATAATTCATCATTATTAGTTGTAAATCCTGCTTCTGTCTTTACTTTCCTATATTTCTTTATCCAATTATATATCAACTTTTTTTCTAGGTCATATTCACTTACTAATTCTGCAACTTTTTTCCCTGATTCGTACAAGGCTACTATTGTTTTCTTAAATTCTTTTGTATAACTGTTATATTGCTTACTCATTCACACTTACCTCTTTTCTGTTGTTATTTTAACATCTTTTTTTATAAGTGTAAAATTCTGCATCTATATTTCTATTCTAACACCATACACTTAGTGTACTTATAATTTCAAATCCAAAATTATTTCTTAAATACTTCTTCAGACAGTTTTTTCATCTTTTCACCAATAATGCGATTTTGATTTTCATCAACAACATAAATACCATCTTTATATCTAATAATATCATCTTCAACTGCATTAGGAGAAACTTGTGAAATGGGAATATCTACCATTTTACCTGTTCTTCTATTTTCGCATATAGCAAAAACTTCATTATCACCTTCAAATCTGTCAATAGTATATAAGTCTGTTTTATTCAAATCAGTAGAAAAACAATTTGATAAATAATTTTGTAATTCTTTAATAAAAGAATCAATAAAATTGTTTGAAATATTGTTATAATTATTATGTTCTAAAGAATTAAAAAAATTTAGATTCATAAAAAATCAGTCCTTTCTGTTTAAATTGTTATGGGAAAAAATATATAGACAATATATATTATTAAGAATAAAGCAAAATTATTATATAATGGTAAGTATAAAAAAACAATAGAAATTTGGAAAAAAATAGAAGAACCTATTTCAAAAAAGCTATTATTACATTATTATTAATAAATGAAAATGGAACTAATAAAGTACAAATGCTTGATACAAAAGTAAATGCAGGAAGATAGAAAAAAGGGAAAAAAACGGGAATTGAACTTTATAGAACACCATAATATAATCGTATTATCAAAAAATGTAAAATAATCAAGTCAGTAGAAGCTAGCCGACTGGCTTTTTCTATTGCCTTTTTTTGAAATTTAATTCAAGTTAAGGATGCTTTAGCTGTTGAGCGTTAGCGATTACAGATAAAGTATGCGTAACGAAGTGGAGAAGGATTTTTATGTTATATGAAATCAAATTTGATAATACGAAAAACATCAAGCTAAACGAAAATATTTTTAAATGAGAAAAGATTAATACAAGGGCAAGTAGATTGTGAATTGAGTAAAAAACGTTTAAAAGATACTAAGGAAAAATCAAAAAATTTTCCATCTGATTTTGATATTTGCTTTTGCTCTCCATTAAAAAGAACAAAGCAAACTGCTGAAATCTTAGTTCCTTATTTAAATAAAATTTATGGTGAACGAATAATTGAAAGAGGACTTGGTGATTGGGAGAATACTCCTAATACTGATGAAAAACAATTTTTAATGCATAATAAAACAGTTCTACCAAATGGAGAAAAATTTGAAGAATTTGATAATCGTATTTTAGACTTTTTAGAAATGTTAAAAAATGATTATAATAACGAAAAAATCCTAATTGTTACACATGGAGGAGTTATATATGCAATACATAGAATACTTGGATTAAAAGTTAGAGCAATAGAAAATTTAGAAATGGTAACAATTAATTTTTAATATATATTAGAAAGATAAATTAATTGAATTGTTATATAGTCAGTATGCAGATGATAATTTAAATTATCATCTGTACTACCTATAATTTTTAAAGAAAAGTAGCAATTTAATGCTACTTGATTGTGAAATAGAAGTAGAAAATTCTAAAAAATTAAAAGATATTATTATGCTAAATTGTAGCTTAATTATATATATTCAAAGAGTAATTAAATAAAGAATAAATAGAACAATTATATATTCTTAACTTATTTTACTTTGTAATTTAAAAAATACTTTTTTTCCTTTTTTTAGAATAGCATATCCATTTTCAAAATCTTTAGTTGTTAATTTATAATTAGCATCAGTTATTTTTTGATAATTTAAAGAAATACCACCTTGATTAATTAAAGTTCTAGCTTGAGCTTTTGAAGGTGCAATATTAGTTAATACAATTGCTTCTATAATAGAAATGTCAATATTTTCTATTTCAATTGTAGGCATATTGTCAAGGCTACCTTGACCGATAAATAAAGCATTTGAAGCATCTTCAGCCTTTTTTGCTTCATCTTCACCATGAATTAATTTTGTTATTTCAAATGCAGCTATTTTTTTTGCTTCATTTATTTTTTCATCTTTTAAATTAGATAATTCATTAATTTCATTCATAGGCAAGAAAGTTAACATTTTTAAAACATTTTCAACACTAGAATCTTCCATATTTCTCCAATATTGATAAAATTCATATGGAGACGTTTTTGAAGGATCTAGCCATAATGCACCTTTTTCAGTTTTTCCCATTTTCTTACCTTCTTTTGTAGTAAGAAGTTTAAAAGTTAATCCAAAAGAATCTTCTTTACCGATTTTTCTAATTAAATCAACACCACCAATGATATTTGACCATTGATCATTTCCGTCCCATTTGTAACTTACATCCATATTTTTCATATAAATATAAGAAATCATATGATTGCATTAACATATAGCTCATTTCAAAAAAGGTTAAACCTGTTTCAAGTCTTTGTTTATAACATTCTGCTGAAAGCATTTTATTTACAGAAAATAGACTTCCAATATCACGAACAAAATTAACAAAATTTAATTCTAATAACCAATCTGCATTATTTACAATGATAGCACCGTTTATGCCTTCAAAACTAACGAATTTTTCAATTTGTTTTTTTATACTTTTAACATTATTATCAATTTCTTCACGAGAAAGCATTTTTCTCATATCAATTTTTCCGAGAAGGATCACCAATTGTTGCAGTACCACCACCAACTAATATAATTGGCTTATGACCACATTTTTGCATATGACTAGCGACCATTAAAGAAACAAAATGACCTACATGCAAACTATCTGCTGTAGGGTCAATTCCTATATAAAAAGGAACAGATTCTTTTGCGAATAACTCTTTAATTTCTTTTGGATGAGTCATCTGTTCAATATATCCTCTTTCTTCTAATATATTAAATACATTTATCATTTTGATATATTCCTTTCTACAGACTATTTTTATTATTTCCTGTTTTTATATTATTTCCATTTTGTAATTTATATTCTTGGAATTCATCATATCCTAGAAACCTATTTAGGTTTTTTACAGTAATACCTGTGTGTCCTGATATTTGGTCTAAACTTTCTTGTAATCCATTTTCTTTTATATAAGATTTAAACGTTGAAAATTCAAATCCATCTTTAGCCACACATTTTGGGCAAACATTTCCATTAGCTAAATAAAAGCTTCCACATCTACTACATTTATTAAACTCCATTTTTTTCCTCCATTCATCTTTTGACATTAATTAACAAAATTTATTGTATTTTATCATATTTTTTATAAAAGTGAAAGTATTTCTAATAAAATAATAAAAAAATTATGTATTGACAATTAAAAAAAGTTGTGAAAAAATAAAAGAAAAAAAGGAGATAAAGAAATGAAAAGAGAAAGAGGATTTGAAATAGCAAAAGGATTTGAAAACCAAGGAATAAATTTACCAATAAGAAAAACTAGATATTCAGCTGGATATGACATAGAAGCAGCAGAAGATGTAGTAGTTCCGAGCTTTAAAAAAGGAATGGCACCAACATTAATAAAAACGGGACTTAAAGCGTATATGCAAGATGATGAAATGTTACTATTATATAATAGAAGTTCAAATCCAAAGAAAAAAGGGTTAATAATGGCAAATAGTGTAGGAGTAATAGATAAAGACTATTATGGAAATTCAGACAATGATGGACATTTTATGTTTGCATTTTACAATATTAAAGAAGAAGATATAGAAATAAAAAAAGGAGAAGCAATAGGTCAAGCAATATTTGAAAAATATCTAATAACAGATGATGATAATTCAGAAGGAGAAAGAGTAGGGGGGTTTGGCTCAACAACAAAATAAAAAAAATTAAAAATTATAATGCTTAGAAACACAAGGGAAAGAACAAAAATAGACATAAAAAATAGGTGGTAAAGGCTTTGACTTTTGCCATTTTTTATTGTATAATAAAAATGGTTAAAAAAACCAATAAAGTTATTAATATTAATTTAACATTATTACGCTTTTTAATTAATCAAACAAAAAATGCTGAAAGGAGATGACTTACATGTTCAATGTAGGTGACAAAATAGTATACCCAATGCATGGTGCAGGTATAATAGATTCAATAGAGGAAAAAGATATATTAGGAGAGAAACAATCATATTACATATTGAAAATGCCAGGAGAAGTAAAAATAATGGTACCAACCGCTAAGGCAGAATCAGTAGGAGTAAGAAATATTATAGATAAAGGTTCAGCAGACAAAGTAATAGGAATATTAGAAAAAGACGAAACAGAAATGGACAAAAACTGGAACAAGCGTTATAGAGACAATATGGATAAAATGAAAAGTGGAGACATCTATGAAATTGCAGATGTTGTTAGAAACTTAAGTTTTAAACAAAAAGAAAAAGGATTATCAACAGGAGAAAAGAAAATGCTATCAAATGCTAAGCAAATATTAGTAAGTGAATTAGTATTAGCAGAACATGCAACACAAGAAGAAATAGAGCAATTAGTAGATACAAAAATCAATACATCATTTATGATGTTCAGAGCTGATGAAATAGAAGAAGAAAGTGTAGTAAATAAATTTATTCCTTTTGATGGAACAGGTACATCAGATAACATATAACAAAAAATAAATTAGAAATTAATATGCAAGATTTTCATTATAAAAAAGTACTAAAAGTTTTAAATAAAACATAGTATTAAAAGAAAGTTGGTGAGAATCTTGCAAAAGAGTTTGAATATTACATTTAGTAATCCTAATACAGAAGAACAAATAGTACAAGCTATAGCTGGAGTTCTAGCTTATAATGTAGCAGAAAATGATAAAAAGATAAAATTTGAATATAAAAATATAAATTCTTATCAAAATTCTCACAAAAAAATACAAGAAAAATTATATATTTAAGAAGATATATAATAATTAAGAAAAAAATTTTATTACAAAAACTATTCTCAAAAGAGAGTAGTTTTTTATGCCTATATTTTAAACAAATAAAAATAATATACTAAAATGTAACAGAACGAAAATAAAAAAATAGAAAAAGATAGAAAGTAGTGATGTTATGAAAATTGCAGCATATGCAAGAGTATCAACTGAAAAAGAATCACAAGTAGAGTCATTTGAAAAGCAAATTGAGTTTTTTAATGAATTTACAAAAAAGAACAATTATGAATTGTACAATCTATATGCAGATGAAGGAATATCAGGAAAGCAAATAAAACACAGAAAGCAGTTTCAACAAATGATGCAAGATGCTAAAGCAAAAAAATTTGATAAAGTAGTTGTAAAAGATGTAAGCCGTTTTGCAAGAAATACAGTAGATTTACTTCAAAGCATAAGAGAGCTAAAATCTTATGGAATTGAAGTAGACTTTTTAAACAATGGCGAAATCATGGAAGGTGGATCCGAATTTATACTAACAATTTTAGGAGCAATGGCACAACAAGAAAGTGCCAATATGTCTAAAAGAGTTAAATTTGGAAAAGACATTACTGCAAAAAAAGGACGAGTTCCAAATATTGTATTTGGTTATGATAAAATACCTGATGAAAGATACATTTTAAAAATAAATGAAGAAGAAGCAAAAATCGTAAAAGAAATATTTGAAAGTTATGTATATAAAGGAGTTGGAACAACTAAAATTGCTTGGAATTTAAATGATAGAGGGATAAGAACAAAGAAAACAAAATCAAAATGGGTACAGACATCTATTGCAAGAATGCTAAAAAATCCAATTTATACAGGACGAGTAACAAATAAAAAGAGTGAAGTAACAGACTTTATAACAGGAGCAAGAAGAGACTTACCAGTAGAAGATTGGATAACAGTAGAAAGACCAGAAATGAGAATAATATCAGATGAATTATATAATAGAGCACAAGATATTTTAGCTCAAAGGTCAAACGAATTTAAGCTAAACAATAAACGTGAAAAAACAGAATATGTATTTAGTACACTTATCTATTGTAAACATTGTGGTTATTCATTTAGAAGAATAAGAAGAAAATACACAAATGATGGACCAGAATATATAAGATGGGTATGCAGTGGAAGAAATTCAATGGGGATAAATCACTGTCCTAACACAACTGTAATTGAAGAAGAAGAACTTCTAAATGCCATAAAAGAATATTTAAAAAGCATTATTTCAAACAAAAGGAATTTTATGAAAGCAGTAGAAAAAGAATTTGAAAAGATTACTAAATTAAGGGAAAACAATGAACGAAGTGAAGAAAGCCTTTTGAAAGAAATAGAAAAGGTAACTAGCAAAAAGCAAAAATATATGGAGATGTTTCAAAATGAAGTAATCAATATTGAGGAATTAAAGAAATATACAAACCCATTAAATGAAGATATTGCAAGATTAGAGCGAGAACTAAAACTAATCACATCAGAAATAAAAGAAAAAGATGTATTAGAAAAAGAACTATCTAAAACAATTAGCACAGTAGATGACATATTAAATAATCACACAATAACAAATGCTATGCTAAAAACAATTATAGATGTAATCGAAGTTGATAGTGACTCAAATGTAGAAGTCAGACTTAAATTACTTAATGAAATAGGTAGTACACCAGCAGTTATTACTAATTTTAATGATATTAATTCTACCGTTACGAAAAGTAACATCGATACATAAAGATGTTTCTGAACGACTAAGGAAGATAAATCCTACTCTAGCTAAAGAAGTAAGAAAGATATTAGATGAGAACAAAGCAGAAAGACATATAAGAGGAGGAATGGCAACAAAGATGAAATATAGCAAAATGATAAAAAAAGATTAATAAAAAAGGGTAACTATAAAAAATTATATAAATGTAAATAATATTAAAAAAAATCATTAAAAATACATATGTAAAAACAATGATTTTTTTTAATGTATAGGAAAAAACTCCGATTTTTCTATACAACAAAAAAACATTCCACAGAAAATTCTTCCAAAATTTTCGCGGGTGAACAAAAACGAAACATGTAAGTAAGTTAAAAGGTCAAAATATTCTAATCATGTCGCTTTTGTTCTTCTGTTTTTCAACACCTTTATTTACACCATGAAAAATAAATGTCACATAATACAAAAATTCGACATAAAATATAATAGCCAAATGGTTAACAGAGAAAATTCACAAGATTTCTCTGAATATTGAGGTGATACAATGAAAAAGATAAATAAAGGTGACATAGTTGGAAGAATATCATATAAAAAGGACGTAATATTCACAGTAAAAAATATAATAGAAACAAGAAATGGAAGAATAGCTATACTAAAAGGAATTACAAAAAGAGTTGAAGCAGATTGCCAAATAGAAGACTTAGAATTAATACAAAAGGAAGAATTAAAAAAAGTAATAAAAGAATTAGAAAATAGTATTGAAAAGAGAATTCAACAAAATAAAAGAAAAGAAGAAGATAAAAATTACACAATAGGACTATTAACTAAAAATAATAGAAGTAAAGAAAAAATAATAACAGGAAAAATTCTACATTTAGATGGAGACAAAAAATATAGTGAAAAGTCATATAGATATTACCAAAAATTGGGCTTAAATGCAATAGTAAAGAACATTCCAGAATATAAACAACCAAAAGTTGTATACAATTTATTAGAAATATATAATCCAGACATACTAGTAATAACAGGTCATGATGGAATGATAAAAAAAGGAAGAGATTATCACAACGTATACAATTACAGAAATTCTAGACATTTTATAAATACAGTGAAAGAAGCAAGAAGATATGATAGTGAATATGAAAAAAATTTAGTAATATTTGCTGGAGCCTGTCAGAGCTATTTTGAAGCAATTATATCTGCAGGAGCAAATTTTGCTTCATCACCAGCTAGAATTCTAATTGATTTTCTAGATCCATTAGTAGTAGCAGAAAAAGTTGCATTTACGGAAAAATATAAGTATATAACAATTGATGATATAGCAAGAGAAATAAGAGATGGAAAAAGAGGAATAAGTGGCATAGGAGCAAATGGAAAAATGATTAGAGAATGAAATGTAATGATTTTGTAATATAATTGTAAAAGAAATGTAAAATTATAAAAAAAGATTAAAAAATGCCTTAAAATAAAGGGATACATTAATTCGATAATAAATAACAATTTTTGACTTTTACGAATGAAAATGCTATAATCATGTTATCATAAGAGAGTGGGTGATAGCTAATGATTTGTAGAACAGACATTGCAAATTTAAAAACAGACATTTTAGATAAAGTGGGTCAAAAGATAATAGTAAAAGGATCTTTAGGAAGAAGTAAGGTTTTTGAAAAAGAAGCTACCATAGAAAAAGCATATCCAAATATTTTTGTAGTAAAATATGAGGAGAATGATAGAAATGTAACATATAGTTATACTGATGTATTAACAAGGACAGTTGAAGTAGAAGTTTTTGATGGTGATTCTTATTCGCCATTAATACCACAGGCAGTAGAAAGAAAAAAGAAATACTATAAAAAACAAAACTATTAATAATTATAGATTATTAGTAGTTTTTTTGTATACAAAAAAAGAGGCATAATAACTTTCAGTAGTTATCATAGTTATGCAAACGCAAATGAGATAGAAATAAGTTATTAAGAGTAGATAAAGATAATAGAAGTTACAGTTCAGTATATTGCTATTTTCCTAATACCTAAGTCCTACAAATCTTGATTTTTTTAGGGTAGATAATTAAATAAAGGGAAGAAAAATATCTAAAATATTTATTCAAATTCTCGGCTGCCTTACAAATATTAAGAAATTCTAATCATATAAAATGCGCCTCTTTCACGTTCAAAACTACACTATTATCCATTTAGAATAAATTACGAATGCGACTGTAGTAGG
>CAQPRV010000036.1 GCA_948857205.1 uncultured Clostridia bacterium | reverse complement strand
TGAAAATTCGTAAACTGTTTTATATCAATTAAATGTAAATACATATATTTTGAATTTAATTGATATAAACCAATAAATATAAATGAATAATTACTCTCTCTAAATCTTGTTTTTGGTTATATTTAATGTTACTCAATATTTTTCTTGTTCAACTTGTTGCTTATTTTCTCCTTGTTGTTCTTCTGTTTCTTGCTGTACTATCTCTTCTTTTTGAGTTTCTTGTTTTTCTACTTTTCTTTCATATTCTACTTCTAATTTTTTTATGATTTCTTTTAAATCATTTGTAAAATCATTTACTTCATTTTCTTGTTTTAATATTTCTTTTAGATATTGTATTGTTTGTTGTATAGATTCCGAATTTTTTAAATCATCTCTAATTTGTTCTATTGGTACTTCATTAAGATCATATATATCATAAGTATTGTAAAAGTCATACAAATCTTGTTCTAGTGTTTGACCTTTATCATTATCTACTTCTGCTGAATTTTCTTTTTGTTCTTTTACAATTAAATGGTCATTTGAATAATTATCTTTGACTTTTCTTTCAAATTCATCAAAGCTCATTTGTTTATTAAGTATTGGAAATTTTGTATCAATTAAGGTAACTACATTGTCCTTTATACCTGCAATTTCATACTTATCTGCACCAATATAGACAGTATCTCCTAAATGATATTCATAATGTGGAACTCTTTTCTCTAATATTGATATTATCACATCTAGTTCATGTTTTTGTGAGTCTGTATCTGCAATATTTTCTCTTATTTTATTTAAAGCATTTACATAGTCATTTACATTTCTCGTATCACTTATATCTGATTTTACTATTTCAATATTTTCTTCATCTGTGTTTAAAGCTGCTGTATCATCTGGATAATTATATAAATCTGATGGCTTAACAAATGAATATACTCTTTTGGCAAGCTCATACTCTTGTTGTTCTGCTTGATTTTCTAATTTTTCTTCTGCTTCTCTTAATTCTTTTGCTTGTTCTTGCTCTTTTAGCCAATTAGGGTATTCTGCAAGTTCCTTTTCATTCAAATATCTTTCTACCTTAATAAGTTCTGTTATTCTTTTTGCTACATCATTCCAACTTATTGTTGTTGTAATTTCATCTTTGAAATAACCTCTATTTAATGTCATACCTTTAGGAGAACATTGCAAACCTATTCCTGATCCAGATACAGTTCCAGTTGTTCCATAATAGCCTAATCCATACATTTTCTTTAGATAGTCTGCATTATCTTTTAATGACAAATGTGTTTCAAATTGTTGATATATAGAATATTTGCTGAATGTTCCTCTTTCTTGTAATACTCTATCTATAAACTCTTGTGTAAATTCTAGCTCTGGCTTTTTTTCCACTTCATTGATTAAAGACATTTGGTCTGTAACAGATGAGATTCTTGTTTTCACATCTTTTAATTGATTAAGCATAATCATAGCTTCATAATTATCAATTAAATTTTCCCATGAAATAAAACTTTCTGTATCTCTTGATAAAAAACTACCTTTCCATACTAAAAGTCCATTTTCAAATGCTTTATAGCCATATCTTTCATCATTTATTATAATTTCTGTATAATCAATATTAAAGCTACCTTTTAGAAATTCTGCTCGTTTACTTTTGCCTTTTTCATTTTCAAAGTATTGTCTGATTTCACTATTAGAAACTCTTAAATGTGGTGCATTAGTTAGTATTTGATTAACTTTTGCATCTGTAACAACATAAGGACAGTCCTTACTACTGTCCCTACTATAAATACCTAAATGTAAATTATTTCGTTCGCTGCTATCTCCTCTGCTGTCGCTTTGATGTTGTTCATGAATCCTACCCATGTCATTTGGTCTTTGGCTTTCAATTCTTCTGTTATCCCTTGTTGTTTCTTCATCATCTCTACCAATTCTTCCACTCTCTGGCTCACTTGTTCCTGTACTTGTGTCAAGTGTTGTGCTAGTTTCTTGTTCATTACTAATATTGTCAACTCGTGGTTTTTGTGATTCTTTAGATAATTGTATCTCATCAGAGCGTATTTTCCTGCTGGTATCTTCTCTTTCTCCATTACTAGGTTGGGCATGTAATAATCCCCTTGTTTCGTGTACTCTATTTTCTCTACCATCTTCTTTTCCTCCTTTGATTTTTTCATTATCATTAGAATACATCTCTTTATCAAATTTTTCTATTGTACGATTTTTTAATTTTTCACTTTTTTGTAGATTTGCAACTGTCCTTGCAATTTCTCTCAAACCCATTTCTGCTATATCACTTACACTTGCACCTAATGTTGTTATAACTTCTTGGTTATTAAAGTATTTTATATATGATAACTCTTGCTCTTGTATTTGATCTTTTGCATTTATTCCACATCTAGTCATCATCATATAGCTTACACTTGCCCATGTAGTTGTAATAAGCATAGTTTTTATTTCATCATCTGATATAGTTTCAAGCATTGAGTTTTTCTTGTTTTTTATAATTGATGTAAAATAATCTTCTATATTATCTACTACCATATTATAACTTGCTGAAATTATAGCTTGTGATAGATTTTCTTTTGAGCTTATATCTCCAAAATTGGCTTCTAAACTTTCGATTATATCTTCTTCATAATTTTGTTTTATAGTCCATAATTTATACTCTGTATTATTATAATTGTTGGTATCTGATAAGTCAAACACTAACTTAAATGGATATTCACTATATGGATTTTTATCGAATACATATATTGGTTTTGCCCCACTATTTACCCATCTATGTGGTACTACTTTTTTATTCCATTCTTGCATAGTTGCACAAGCTCTTGCATCTGGTCGCTGTGCATATATAAGAATTTGGTCATCAAAATCATATTTGAAATTCCATGAACTGCTATCTAAAAACTTTCTCCAATTTTCTGCACTTTGTGAAAGTTCATTTATAACTTCTTTATAGAGTTGTCTTGTTTCTGTTATTTTTCCCAAACTATTCCTCCTCTACATTATTGTCTTTTCATTTTCCTTGTATAATCTTCATCTACTTTTAATACATTATCAAATGCAGAAAGTAATAAAACTATTAGTTCTGCTGCTTCTTTTTGGAATAGTCCAATGTCTATTATAGATATTTCTCCCTCTTCATCTTTTTGTGGTATAGAATATCTTAATAATAGATCTTGTAAGTTTTTAGCTTTTTCTTTCCATTCTTCTGTTACAATATTTTCTTCTTGAAATGCAAGTAATGCCATTAGTTTATTAAAGTTTCCTTTATTTACAATGAATTTTACTGATGGCTTTTTATAATGTTCTATCATAGTTATCTCCTTTCTGTTTCCTCTTTTCCTGCTAAAAATCCTATTACATTTTTCTTTGCTACTGCTTCTTTTAAATCCATAATAAAACTTTTTTCAACAGGGCTAAACTGTTTCAAATCTTCCCATTTTAAGGCTTTTATTTTTTGTTCTGAATCTATATTGTTTTCAAATAATTTTTCCAATGTCTTTACACTTTGTGTTAGTGTATATTGTGGCATGATAATTCCTCCTTAAATTGAATTAAGGTGGCTAATTAAAGCCACCTTGTTATTGGTCTATTTTTTATTTACTGATTTTCTCTTTTTATATTCGTGTACTCCCACACTAGCTAATGCAAGTATAGATAAGCCTAATAAACCTGCATATAGTTTTAAGTTACTATTATCTCCAGTTTTTGGTGTATCTACTGGTACATTTTCAAATTCAAAAGTATATGTTGAATCTTCACTTTCTACTTTCTCATTATCAATAAATATTCCTTTGTCATTCATTTCAACTTTGATTACTTTATCTGATAATACATAACCCTTTGGTGCAGCAATTTCCTTAATATAATAAGTTCCATATCGTAAATCTTCAAATAAAACTGTTCCATTTTCTTTATCTGATTTTACTTCTTTTATAAGTTTTGTGCATTCTGCATCTTCATATATTCCAAAAGTAAATTTATCTTTGATAACTTCTTTTGTATTACTATCAATTTTTACTAATTTAATATTTTGAAGAATAGGCATATCTTTCATTTCTACTCTTTGTGTTTCTTTATCTTCACTCACAGTAAACTCGATTTCTTCTGTAATCTCATAGCCATAAGGTGCAGTAATTTCAACTAATTTGTATTTTTTGTTTTCTTCTAATCCAACTACTTTATGTGGCTCTTTTGTAGATGTCCATTCATCTATTACATTGCCATCTTCGTCAATTACTTTCAATTCTGCTCCTTCAATTTCTTCGCCTGTTACTAGATCTGTTTTTACAACTTCTAATATTTTGTCAATCATTATTACTTTTTGAGTTTCTTTATCACTTGTTACTGTAAATTTTACATCAGTAGCTTTTACATAGCCATCTACCACGATTTCTTCGTGTAATATATATTCTTCGTTTTCAATAAGTCCATTTACTTTGTGTGGCTCTTTACCAGAAACCCATTTATCTACAATGTTCTTTGTTTTAGTGCTTGTAACAACTAAAGTAGCTCCCTCTAGTTCATTTCCACTAATATCTTGTTTTGATATTTCAACTACTTTATCTATCATTTTCACTTCTTGTGTTTCTTTATCAGTAGTTACAGTAAATTTAACTTCATTTGATATAACAAATCCATCTGGTGCATATTGTTCAATAAGTGTATATGTTTTTCCCTCTACTAAATTGTTAATTCTATGTGGCTCTTTTGTAGATGTCCACTCATCAACTACATTATTATCTTCATCAATAACTTGAAGTTCTGCTCCTTCAATCTCATTTCCACCAATGTCTTGTTTTGTCATTGTTACTACTTTATCTATCATTGTTACTTTTTGAATCTCTGCTGTATTTTCTACTTTGAATTTGATTTCTGTTGCTACCACAAATCCATTTGGTGCTGTTTCTTCTTTTAGTGTATATTCTTTTCCTACAACTAAACCTTCTATTTTGTGAGTTTTTTCAGTAGATACCCAACTATCAATAACTTCGTTATTTTCGTCTGTAATAGTTAGTTTTGCACCAACTAACTCTTTTTCTCCTGTTATATCTGTTTTGCTAACTTCTATTGCTGTTGTTCTATTTTCAATATCTTTCTCTACAACATATTCTTTTGTTACTGTATCTTTTTGTTCAAATATTACTTCGTATTCTGTTTTATCTAATACTGCTCCATCTATTGTTGTTAGTTCTTTTAAGTGATATTTGCCCATTGGTAAATTTGAAACTGTTAATGTTCCATCAGCTTTTAAATTATATTTTCCTACTACTTTTCCTTTTTCATATATAGTAGATCCGTCAGCATAATCAATTATTTTTTCATCTGCTACTAATTCAAAAGATATTTTTGTAAAGTCAATATCTTTTATCATTGTTTTGTCCATATCTTCTCTTAATGCTACTTTTTTATTTAATTTTAGTGTTCCTGTTGGTTGCTCATTTTTTACTGTTACTGTAATCCAAGCATCCCAGTCTTTATCATAATTTAGTGTAGAGTTTCTGTTATCTACTTTAAAAGTTAATTCTTCATCTAATTGTATAAATCCTGTTGGAATTTTTATTTCAGTTAATTTATACTTTCCTGCTTCTAACTTTGTTTCTGTTTTTGCAACTCCCTCGCTGTTTGTAGTCCAAGTTTTATAATATTTATCGCTAATTTTACATTGTACTTGTTCCCATTTGTTTGTATCTTCATTTAATCTATATAATTCAAATGTTGCATTAGAATAAGTTACAAATTTTCCTGTCTTTTTATCTTGTTTTTGCATTTTTATATATGCCTCAAATGGCAAATCATTTTCAACAAGTTCTTTAACTGGTGTTTTACTGTCTTTATCTATTGTTACATAGAATTGTTCAACTGTTGTTATCTCTGGAGATGGTGTATAAGTTTCATTTACTGTATATTCTCCATAAGCTAAAAGTCCAGAAATTCCGTGTCCATTAGTTCCTGTTCTAAATATTGAATATTCATCTGTTGCAAACTCGCTTAAATGTTTCTTTGCTTCATCAAAACTTCCGTAATAGTCAACATATTTTGAAAGTATTGCTGTAAATTCTGCATTTGCTACTGTTTCTGCTGTTGCATTTTCATTTGTGCTAACCTTGATTACTTCAAAAGGTGCTTTTTCTACTGTATTTGTAACTGTTCCTGCTACTTCTATAACCTTTGTATTCATATCTCTGTATGAAAATGTATAATCATACACTTTTGTATCTGGCATATAACCTGTTGGTACTATGGTTTCTTTTGCATAATATTTTCCCATTGGTAGTCCTGTTAATTTTGTTCCCTCTACACTTATTTTTGCAGGTGTATTATTATTTGTTATTTTTATACTAGCTACTCCATACTCATTGAAAGTAAATGTTGCAATTTGTTCATCTTTATCAAAATATTTTATTGTTCCTGCAACATTTGTTATTCTTTCTTTTGCATATAAAGTATATTCAGTTCCTTTAAGTGTTGCATCTCCGTGATGTGACTTTTTATCTACTCTATTTTTATTTCCTGTTTCTTTATCTGTCTTTTCAATAATTAAATTTCCTGTTGGCTCTGTATTTTCTACTGTAACACTTCCAAATATAACATTTGTGTTTTGGTCTTTATATCTTAAAGTAACTTCCTTTTGTTCAGTATTTAATAAGTAACCTGTTGGCACTTCAATTTCCTTAATTTTATATTTTCCAAGTGGCAAATTTGATTTGCTTGCAACTCCTACACTATTGGTTGTAATAGTTGCTACTACATCTCCTTTTGAGTGGTGTTTTACTGTTCTGGCAACATTGTATATATCTTCATTAGCAATTATTTGAAATTTTGCTCCTTGTACTTTATCTCCATTTGTATTTGTCTTTGTTACTGTAATTTCTGCTGTTGGCTCTGTGTTTACTATTGCTTGCTCTGTTGTTTGATTAGGTTTTACTTCTGCTGTATAAGTTTCTGTATTTAGTAAATAACCTGTTGGGCTTGATTTTTCTTTTATATAGTAAGTTCCTTTTCTTAATTTTTCTAACTTGATTTTTCCATTTGTTACTGTTACATCACGATTAAATCCATTTTCTCCTGTTACATTAAATATTGCTCCGTCAACTAAATCTCCATTTGTGTTTAGTTTACTTAACTCTAAATTTCCTAAAAGATTTATTTTGAAACTTAAAGACATAGTTACAGGATCATTGTAATTCAAAGAGTATAATTGATTTTGTACTCCATCTCTAAAAGTGAAATATACTGTTGAATGTTGGTTATGTGTTTCTTCTTTGATAACACCCCAATCAAACATTGTATTTTCTGATATTCTTATTGCTTCCTTTGTGCAATCTTCATTTGCTGTAACATTTAATGTATTTTCTCCTTTGTTATGTGTTATTCTTATCCCATCTACTGTTTTATCAAAACTAACATATTGTCCTAACACATTATTAGAATCTGTAAGTGTTTTTGTTTGTCCTACTTCAACTGTTATTGTTTCGCTACAAAAACTTGGTTTTCTTTCCATATTATCAATTTTTGCATTTATATCTGCTTTAAATGCTTCATATTGGCTTTGAATACTTGCATTTCTAAAAGTAGCATTACTTTGTCCTAATGTTGACCATACCATTTGTTGTGTGAATACATAGTCCATTTTTCTTGAGTTCATATCTGCTGCCATTATTCCACCATCAATGCAATAATTACCATATTTTTGATACCACCCAAAGAAAGCTACTTTACAAGCTCTTTTTACTTTAGGATCTGTTGGTGTATTATGTGTTCCTGTTTCTACTGTTCCTGTTTGTGAATTTACACCATGTTCTGCACAAAATACTGTGATTTTTTCTCCTGTTGTGGTATTTACTAATCTTCTCATAAGCATTCCTAAATCTGACTTATTATCTGTTGTGTAAATATTAGAATCCCATTGTCCTGCTGTCCATTTTCCACTACCACTATCTGTTACTGCAAAAATAGGTTGTGCTGTGCTTAACAATGTGATTGCTATAAACATTAAAGCTATAACTTTCTTTAACTTCTTTGCTTTTAACATTAAATTTTCCTCCTTTTAACGAAAAAAAGAACAAGTCTTTATAACCTGTTCTTAAATCAAATATTATTATTTTGTTATTTATTATAATAGAAGTTTACTGTCCATTTTTGACACTGAGGACAAGTCCAAACTTCGTACCCGTAAGGGCAATTTTTATGATATTCTTCATCTGTTATTTCAAAATTCTCCCATTGCTTTCCCCACTTTGCTATTTCTGTTTTGAAATATGCAGCTGCTTGTTCTTGTGTTTCAAACCATTTGCCAGTATTTCCTGCACCTACTTTATGATTATTCCCTTTGCATTCTGTCTTTGGTGCAATTTGAACTTCTTGCTCTTTATAACTACTATCATTATTTTTTACTGGTGTTGTTGTTTGTTCACTTTTAGAACTTTGCTCACTTTTTTGAGGTTGTGATGGTGTTTTTTCTTGTGTTGTTTGCTGTTTACTTGTTGTTGTAGTTTTATTATTTTCTTTTTTAGCTGATGTCTTTACATTTTTTTCTTGAACTGGCTGTGTAGTTTCTACTGTTTTACTTTCTTCTACTGCTTGATTTTGTGATGTTGTATTATCTTCAACAGTATTACTTTGCTCTACATTGTTTTCTACTGTATTCTCAATAATATTTTCATTATTTATTATATTTGCTGACTCATTATTCTCTTGCATTTGATTTTTATTGTTTTCCCCAATAACAATATTATCAACTTTCCTATTCTTATATATGAATATTCCTGCAATTCCTAATACTATTATAACTAATATTGTAATTAAAATAACAATTTTCTTATTTTTACTCATAACCAAACATCTCCTTTTTTCTTTATTTTACTACAATGTTTAGTTACTTTCAAATATACAAATTAAAATATTATTATTATTTTGTACTCCCACACAAATTATCTAGCCATTTGTCTTTGTTTTAATCTTCTGTGATGTTCTTCTACACATTTAAAAAGGAAATCTTCCACTTCTTTCTCTGTTACTACATCTCTAGGCAGGTATTTTTCAAACCTATCATAATGTATATTATATTTTGGCTTTTGATTTGGTTTTTCTGCTGACATTATTTCTTCCAATTTATCTGTTGTAAGTTTTCCCTCTTGACTTAACTTTTTTAAATATATTGCTTGTGATTGTGAGGGTGTTGCATCATATTTTTTTATATAGCATAATAATAGATTTTGTTCTTCTTTAGACAAATAGGAAATTTCAACAGCTGGGCTAAAAGATATTTTACCTATATCCACCATGTCTAATAATTCTTGTATCAGTTCTGTTAGCCTTATATATCTTTGAACTTGTCTGCCACTTTCTCCATTGTCTTTGCCAACTAAATCTGCACTTTCATAATTTCCGACAACTTGTCGGGAATTTTCCTTTTTTGGTCTTCCTGCTTGTCTTTTTATAGCTTCTAGCTTCATTTTATAAGCAAATGCCTTTTCTGATGGTAATACTTTTTCTCTTTGTATGTTGCTATCTACCATTATAATAGTAGCTTCTTCATCTGTCATTTCTCTAACAATAGCAGGTATTCCATCTAATCCTGCCTTTTTTGTTGCATAATTTCTTCTGTGTCCTGCTACCATTTCATAGCCACCATTTTGTTTTGGTCTTACTAAAATTGGCACTTTTACACCTATTTCTTTTATGCTTTCTACCATATTGTCCATTTCTTCATTGTCTGTTATTTTAAATGGATGATCTGGAAAATCTGTAATATCGTATGGATTTAATATTACTACTGTTTCAGCTTTTCCTTTATTTGTGCTAAATTTTAGTAACTCATCTACACTGGGTAGTTCTATCTCTGGTCTTTTCGCTATTTTTCAACACCTCCTCCGTAAAATTTTCATAAGCTACTGCTGGCTTACTTTTCTTGTCATAAGCATATATACTCTTGCCCTCTATCGTACTTTCGGCTGCTTTTACTCCCATAGGAATTACTGTGTTGTATATCTTTATTCTGCTTCCATAACTATTTCTTAATGTTTCTATTGTTGTCTTTGCTAAATTTGTTTTCATATCTGCAATGGTCAATAATATTCCATCTATTTTTAGTCTTGGATTTATCTGTACTCTCGTTTTATCTATTGTTTGTATTAACTGTGTCATTCCTTTAAGAGGTAAGTATTGAGCTTGAACTGGAATAATTACACTATCAGCTGTTGCAAGTGCGTTTATTGTAAGAAGTCCTAATGAAGGTCTACAATCAATTAAGATATAATCATAATCTTCTTTAACATTATCAATGTATTGTTTCAATATATTTTCTTTGTTTATATATTTAACTAGCGATATATCTAGTGCTTCTAATTCAATATTAGCAGGCATTAAATTTACACCTTCTGCATTTTGTAGTATTCCTTCATTCTTGCTTATAGGCTTTTCCTGTATTACTTTCTCCATAATATTTTTTATTGTTATCTCCATGTTGTCTTGATTTTTGTACCCCAATGATGTTGTCAAATCTCCTTGTGGATCTAAATCTATTAGTAATACCTTTTTCCCCTTTCTAGCTAGCCCATTTCCCAAATTAGCTGTTGTAGTTGTTTTTCCTACTCCACCGTTTTTGATTAGCTATGGCAATTACTTTACACTTTGACACTTTTTACCCTCCTTTCATAAAAATCAGCCATCAATAATGATGACTATGTAAAAAAAACAAATCAACCTAGGTCGACTTGTTTATAAAAATTATCTCTCTGTTTTTTCCCTTTCCTTTTGATTCAAACTCCTCAATTTTTTATCTACCATTTGGCTATATTCTTCTAATCCTATCGCTCTTGCTTCTCTTATAGATTGTCTTTTAATATTAAGGTTATCTATTCTACTATCATTGTTATAGTGTTCTATCATTTCTTTTACTTTTTCTTCAGATGTTATATCTTTGAAAATTATTTTGCTCTCTTTTATTTCTAAGTTATAACCTTTTCTTAATAAATAAGCCAAAAAGTATCTTTGTCCCTCATTATCATATTGTTGTAAATTTTCACTATTAAATTGTTGTTTTTCATGATATTCTAATACTTGATTATCTTTCATTGTTTTACCTTGCCCTTTCTTTATTCTTATTTTTATTAGGTTGCATACGAACTTTAGAGTATATCTCAAAAGCTTTATCTTCATCAAAACTCTTATCTATTGAAATAGCCTTATTTTCAATAAACTCTTTACTCATTATGAATCTACCTGTATCAATAAAATTATATCTGCCGTCTTTGTCTTTGCCCATATACATAACAGTAATCGGTATTTTTTCTTTGTCATTACATATTGGTATATTGACAGTACAAAACATTCCTTGCTGCAAATTGTTTAGATAATCTATTGCTTCTTGATTTTTCAAATTTTCTCCCTCCTTATATTTTTTCCACTAAAAAAAGCCAATCTTTGATTGACTTTTTAGTTATGTATTTAATTTTCGATTAGTTTTATTAGTAATTCATTTATTGGCTCTGTTGGTCTATTTTGTTTTAGCTGATTATTTCTCTTTTCGACTAATGCTTGTATAATTAACTTTTCATCTCTAGCACTTAATTTTGCTTTTATTTTTTTCATATAGAATCGCTCCTTTTCATTTTTTATACTATAATGTTATTACAATTTTTTTAAGATAACAATTCTACTTTTTGATTTTTTTATCAATTTTACACCATATTCATGTAAACTTTTACTTCAACTCGGCTAAACTTTTCTCTCTTTTTCTCTTCTCTCACATGGCTTTCAAGCTCTTTCCTCATATCGAACGCATTTCCTACTAATAGCAAGTGCTATTAATGTAATTCCGATTTTTCTCCTTTGTTATTTTCATACATACCTCCATTATCTTATGTCTTATTACCCGACAGTTTTTAGAAAAAAGGAAGAATTGAAAAAAAACACCAACTTTGGTAAAATATTGATGACAAAAAAACAAACTCAATATTTACGAAAGAAGGTGTTTTTA
>CAQPRV010000035.1 GCA_948857205.1 uncultured Clostridia bacterium | reverse complement strand
CCAAAAATAATCATAAAACCAACGCAATTACTTTTTGCATACAGGCTGCAAAGGGTTTTGCCTCCTCGGCGATATTTATACTCATTTTCCAATTCTTTCATCCACAATTCATTTATTTCATTTTCTTGACCATATTTAATATATTCTTGTACATCCCATTTGAATTCTTTTAAATCTTTACTATCTAACCATTTTTTATTCGTTAGAACTGATATTTTTGTTAACTTTTCATTACTACTTATTTTTGATATTTATTTTTAATATAAAATCAAATAAATTTATATATTTTATTTATAAGATAATTGTTTTATATATCTTGCCAAATTAATAACTTTATAATAAAATTCATATAAATAGAAAAGGAGGAAAATATATGATAAAAACAGATTACCATGTACATAGTACACATTCACATGATGGAATATCAACAATGGAAGAACACATACAAACAGCAATAAAAAACAATATAGAAGAACTATGTTTCACAGAACATTATGACATATATGAAGGAGTAAAAAATAGCAAACTAAAAACCATTGATGTAGAAAACTATGTACAAAACTTTTATGAACTTCAAAAAAAATATCAAAACGAAATAACTCTAAAATTAGGAATAGAAATAGGTTTACAACCAGACATATCAAATACAATAAAAGAAATGGTATCTAAATACAACTTTGACTTCATAATAGGTTCATCACACATCACATGTAAAAAAGACATATCAAAAGATCCAAGTTTCTTCGAAGGACTTACACAAAAAGAAGCTTACAACAAATACTTTAAAGAAGTATTAGAAAATATAAAAATATATAACGAATTTGATGTATATGGTCATATAGATTACATAGTAAGATATGGTGGATATACAAATAAACAAATCAAATATGAAGAATATCAAGATATACTAGATAACATTTTAAAAACAATAATATCAAAAAATAAAGGAATTGAAATTAATACATCAGGATACAGATATGGACTTAACATAGCACATCCTAATACAGAAATTTTAGCAAGATATAAAGAATTAGGAGGAGAAATTCTAACAATAGGATCAGATGCACACCAAGCATGTGACTTATGTTCTAATTTTGAAGAAATTTCAAAATTACTAAAAAAATTAGGCTATACAAAATATACAACCTTTAAAAATCGAGAACCACAAATGAGACAGTTAGGATTATCCTAACTGTCTCAAATTATTATAATATGCATTATATAATTTACTATAATAACCACCTGAAATATTTACTAACTCTGAATGGTTACCCTGTTCTATTATCTCTCCTTTATCTAAAACAATTATTTTGTCTACATTTACTATAGTTGACAACCTATGAGCAATAAAAATTGATGTTTTATCTTTTGATATCTTATCAATAGATTCTTGTATTAATTCTTCTGTTTTAGTATCTATATTTGCCGTTGCCTCATCTAATATAAATATTGATGGATTGTGAGCAAATATTCTTGCAAAAGCTAATAACTGTTTTTGACCAGCTGAGAAAGAACTTCCTCTTTCATGTGCAACTTCTTCTATTCCATTTGGTAAAGAATTTATAAATTCTTCTGCTGATGAAAGTTTTATTGTTTCCATTATCGATTCATCTGATAGATTCTCATTTAATTCTATATTTTCTTTTATAGTTTTTGCAAATATAAATGGATCTTGTAATATAACTCCTATCTTTTTTCTTAAAGAACGTAAATTTATTTGTCTTATATTTACTCCATCTAACAAGATTTCTCCTTTTTGTATCTCATAAAATCGATTGATTAAATTTATTATAGTTGTTTTTCCGTGATCCTGTTCTTCCTACTAATGCAATACTTTGTCCTGGTTCTATTGTAAAGTTTACATCTTTTAAAATCCAATTTTCTCCTTCATATGCAAACCAAACATGCTTAAATTCTATTTTACCTTCTATTTCTTCATCTAACTCTATTCCATCTTCAAAATCTTCAAAATCTTCTAAATATTCTTTATGTTCTAAGATGTCATATATTTTATTTATTGATACTATTGCTTCTTGAATAGTTTCAAAATTTTCTACAATCCTGTTTATTGGCTCAAATATTTGCTTTAAATATGTTACAAAAATATATATTACACCTACATCTAATTCAATTCCAAAAAGTTTGTTTATACATGTCCATACTATTATTGAAACTCCTAAGTTTTCAAAAATCAACATGAAAGCTACTAAAAAACCTTCTGTATATGCAGTTGGAAACCTTGATTTCCAAAATTGTGTACATAGTTTTTCACATTCTTTTTCTTTTTCATATTGTCTATTAAATATTTTTATTAGTTTTACTCCATAAATTGATTCTGCTAAAAATATGTTTAATTTTGTTTTAACCCTTTTAGAATATTCTCTTACTTTATTACTAACTTTTGTTATAATAATTGATAATATTACAACAAATGGAATTAAGGTAAAACATATTAAAGCTAACTTGTAATTAAGTGATAACATCATTATTGCTAATGCAATTATCATAACTATATCCTTAATAAAAGTTGTTATTACATCTTTAAAAAAAGTTGTTATATCTTCTACATCACTTGTTATTCTTACAAATAAAGTTCCTGATGGTGTTCTGTCGTGAAAAGGAATATTAGCATATTGTATGTATTTATATAACTTGTTTCTAATTGAATATATAACATTTTCTCCCATCATACTTGTAGCTGTACTTACTATAAAATCTAATATATTTCCAATTAATACTATTGATATATATATTGCACCTAAAATTCCAACTGTCATTATACCTTTTTGCCATAAGCCACTACTTATATAATCATCTATTACTACTTTTATTATATATGGTTTTATTACTTCTCCAATATTTATTATTATAGCTAGAATTGATATAATGGCAATAGCTTTTTTTTGTGGTTTTAACATTTTATATATTCTCTGCCATGTTTGGTTTTTCATTTGTTCTCCCTTCTTATAGGTTTTATTTACTATATTTAATTTCATTCCTTACTAAGGCACAAATCTGGTTGAAAAAGAATTAAATTTTTTAATCTTATCTCCCTTGAGTTATAAAATCTTTTTATTACACTTTTTAATATATTTAAAAGTATTACAAAGTTATGATAAAAAGCTAGGTTTTGCTTTTGTAGCTTGTTGATTATAAAAATCACTATATATTCCATCATTTTTTATTAATTCCTCATGTGTACCTTTTTCTGCAATATTGCCATTATTAAGAACAATTATTTTATCACTACCCTTAACATCTGAAACTTTATTAGAAATAATAATACATGTCTTATCCTGTGAGAGCTCTTGAATGTTTTCTATTAATTTCTCTGATGTTCTATTATCTAAAGCTGAAAAGGTATCATCAAAAATTAAAATACTACTATTTTTCAAAAATGCTCTAGAAATAGCTACTCTCTGTCTTTGTCCTCCAGATAGGTCTCCTCCTCTTTCTCCAATAACAGTTTCAATTCCTTCTGGCATTCTTTGTATATCATCATAAACAATTGCTTTTTTTGTACTTTCATTTATTTCATCTTCTTTATACTCTTCTTTAAATAAGCTAATGTTATCTTTTAAAGTAGATGAGAATAAGAAATTGTCTTGTGTAATATAACAAATATTATTTCTTAAAATTTCAATAGGTATATCATTAATATCTTTTCCATCTATTATTATTTTTCCTCTTGGTATTGAATATAATCTTGCTAATAAATTCATTAGTGTTGTCTTACCACTTCCAATTGTACCTATAATACCTAAGGTTTGTCCTTTATTTATTGTAATATTTATGTCTTCTAAGGCTTTTTCTATTACTCCTGGATAGTTAAAATTTAGATCTTTTATTTCAATATTTCCTTGTAGCCTTTCTTTAGATAAAATATTTTTACTATTAATTTTTTCAGGTTCTAATTCAAAAATTTTATCTAATCTTTTATAAGATATTTGTGCTCTTTTAAATCTTGAAATTAAAGGTGGCAACCAGCCAACAGGTCCTACAAATAATCCTATATATCCATTAAATGCAACTAATCCTCCAACTGTAACTTTTCCTTCTATTACTAATTTTGAACCATATATCAAAGATATTGCATAACATATACCAAAACAAATATTTAAACACATTTTTAATAAGTTTGAATATACATCTACTGTGTTATCACTTTGACGTACTTTTTTATTTTTTCTTATAAATTCTTTTAATTGTTCTCCTTCACACGAATATGCTTTTGTAGTTCTTATACTGTCTGTGCTTTCTTGAATATATTCTGACATTTCTGTGAATTTATCTTGTGATTTTTTAAAACTTATTTCTACATATTTCTTGATTACTACAGTTAAATAACATCCTACTATTATTGGTATCATAACTGCTATAGTTAAATTCAAATTAATACCTGCTACCATTTGTCCAACTGCAATAATAAAGGTAAATAATATTCTTACTCCATGAGAAAATATTCTATATACTGCACTTCTTATTTCATTTGTGTCTTTTACAAAGTAAGACATTATTTCCCCATTTTTTATGTTTTGTATGTCTTTTAATTTTAGTTTTAAAAATCTATGAAATAGCTTTATTTTTATGTCTTTTTCAATTCCCCTTACTTCATAAGTTTCTAAGTATTTCCATAAAATTCTTATAATCAACAAAACAATACATATTCCAATTAAGTAATATGTACTGTTTAATATATTTTGTTTATTTTCATCTAACTTATATAACATATCAACAATATTTCCTACAATTTTTGCTGGATATGTTAATAAATATATGTTTATTCCGAAGTAATATTGTTTGTAAAATTATTGCCCATTTGTATTTCTTTAGTGTATCTATAAGTACTTGTTTCATAACATCCTCTTCCTATGTATTTTCTTGCTTTATTTTTCTTCATTTTCTATTAAATTGTATAATGTATCCATATTAAATCCTATACTTTGGTTATTTACGTTTATGTTCTGATTTTGTTGCATTTGTTTTTGAAGGTTAATTAATTCTATTTCTTCTTTCATTCCTATTTCATCAAATTCAAATTTCATTTTGGACACCTCCTAATTTGACAATATAATTATATACTATTTTTATTTATTCTTCAAGTATATTAAGGTAATCGCTTAATATTTTAATTATTTATTTGTTTGTATTTAATTAAGAATAACGCGAGAAGGATTATAATTATTTATTTTTGAGTGACTCTGGGGTAACCGTTCCAAAATTCTTAGAAAAGTTAGAAAACTTTTCTATAGAATTTTGAGAATGGGGCAACGAAAATAATAAATAATTATAATCCTTTGGGAGCGAGTAAATTTTATAAATACAAATAAATAATTAAAATTTTAGGCGATTGCCTTTGTTAAATTATATTAATCTTTTTGTCTCTTTTGCAATCATTAATTCTTCATTTGTTGGTATGACATAAATTTTAACTTTTGATGTAGATTTAGAAATCAACTTTTCCTCTGATCTAATATTATTTAGAGTTTCATCAATTTCTACACCCATAAAGGTTAATTGTTCACAGATTCCCTCTCTAATATGAATTTGATTTTCTCCAACTCCACCTGTAAAAACAATATAATCTATTCCATTCATTGCAACTGCATATTTTGCAATATAACTTGCAATTGCATATTTAAAACTTTCCAAGGCAACTTTTGCTCTCTCATTACCTTCATTTCCTGCTTGCTCAATAACTCTAAAATCTGGAACTAATCCTGAAATTCCTGAAACTCCAGATTCTTTATTTAAAATTGTTTCCATTTTATCAGCATCTATATTTTCTTTTTTCATAATGTAAGTTATAACAGATGGATCCATATCTCCACTTCTTGTTACCATAGGAATTCCTCCTAATGGTGAAAGTCCCATACTTGTATCTATTGATTTTCCACCATTAACTGCACATATACTAGCTCCTTGACCTAAATGGCAGGTTACAATTTTTAAATCTTCAATATTCTTCCCTTCTATCTCTGCTAGTCTTTGAGATACATACATATGTGATGTTCCATGGAATCCATATTTTCTTATTTTATATTTTTTATAATATTCATATGGTATTGGATAAATATATTTTTCTTGTGGTATTGTTTGATGAAAAGCAGTATCAAATACTCCAACCATTGGTTTCCCTGGCATTACTTTCTTACATGCCTCAATTCCTAAAATAGATGCTGGATTATGAAGTGGTGCTAAATCTGTACATTCTTTTAATACATTTATAACTTCGTCATCAATAACTACTGATTCTGATATCTTTTCTCCTCCATGAACTAATCTATGACCAATAGCTTCAATTTCTTCTAAGCTATCTATTACTTTATATTCTGGATTTATTAATTGTTGTAATGCAAATTCAATTGCTTCTGTATGATTATAGGCTGGATTTTTTATTTCAACTTTTTGTCCCTTTGCTTTATGTGTTATAAAAGCTTCCTTTTCTCCTATTCTTTCATATTTTCCTGATGCTACTACTTCTTCTGTCTCCATATTTATTAATTGATATTTTAGTGATGAACTCCCACAATTTAATACTAATACTTTCATTTTTTTATTTTCCTTTCTTTTTTTCTTACTTTTTTGTTTCTATCTGAGTGTCCCTTCATCCAAATTTACAGGAAGAAAAGGAACATTCTTTAATCCGTTTTATCTATAGAATTAACTCAATTTTTCCTACGTCAAATTTTGTTTCTTTGTAATATTCTTCTTTTAATTCTTCTATTGTTTTATTTTCTATTTTCATCTTTTCTTTAAATAAATCTTTTAACTTTAAATTACCAAATTTTTTATCTGCACAATTTCCTCTGCTACTCTTTTTATTTCCTCTTCTTTTCCCTCAATCTCAACTATATATCCTATAATAGGCCAAATCTTTCTCCCAATTCAATAGTTTTTAAGGTTTCTCTTGCTATCATCAATTCTTCATTAGTTGAAATAGTATAAACTTCTATTTTTGAAGCTTCATTTGAAATCTTTGCTTCTACATTTCTACTTGCTTGGTTAATTTCTTTATCTAATTCAACTCCTAAAAACTTAAGTTTATCACAAATAGCCTGCCTAGAATCTTGCCCCTTTTCTCCAACTCCTGCTTCAAATGTAATAACATCTATTCCATTCATAGCAACTCCACATTTTGCAATATATGAAACAACTGTTTCGTGAAATACATCTAAAGCTAATTTTGCACGTTCATCACCTGAAAAGGCCTCTGTTTCAATATCTCTAAAATCAACAGATATTCCAGAAATACCATAAGCTCCTGATTTTTTATTTAAAATATCTTCCATCTCTTGTGGAGATAAAGCTTCTTTTTTCATTATATATGAAATAACAGAAGGATCTAAATCTCCACTTCGTGTACCCATACAAATTCCACCAAGAGGTGTTAAGCCCATACTAGTTTCTACTGATTTTCCATTTTTTATAGCACATACACTTGCCCCCTGACCTAAGTGACAACTTACAATCTTTAGATTTTTTATGTCAGTATTCATTAATTCTGCTACTCTATTAGCAACATACTGATGTGATGTTCCATGAAATCCATATTTTCTTATTTTATACTTTTCATAATATTCATAAGGTATTGGGTAAATATATTTTTCTTTTTCTATTGTCTGATGAAAGGCTGTATCAAAAACTGATACCATTTTTATATCTGGAGCAACTTTTTTACAGGCCTCAATCCCTAAAATAGCTGCTGGGTTATGTAATGGTGCTAAGTCACTACATTCTTTAATTTCTTTAATTACTTCATCGGTAATTAATACTGGATTTGAAAACTTTTCACCTCCATGTACAACTCTATGTCCAATACCTTGCAATTCCTTTAAATTATTTATTACGCCATATTGTTTATGCATTATTCTGCTTAATACAAATTCTATTGCTTGTTCATGATCTTCAGCATAGTGTTCAAATTTGTGACTTTGTTCTCCAACTTTATGTGTCAAAAAAGAATTTATTTGACCTATTCTTTCAAAATATCCTTTTGCTAAAAGCTTTTCTGTTTGCATATCAATTACTTGATATTTTAGTGAAGAACTTCCTGAATTTAAAACTAAAATCTTCAAATTTCTCCTCCTATTCTACATAATGATTTTGGGGACGGAGGAAAAAATCATGCTTTGTAAAACTTAAAAGTAAAATCCAAATATTATAAATATTTTCCTTCGTCTACAAAATCATTAAGATTTTTGTGCTTGAACTGCAGTAATTGCAATTACTCCAGCTACATCTTTACTATTACATCCTCTTGATAAGTCATTTACTGGTTTTGCTATTCCTTGACATAATGGACCATATGCTTCTGCTTTTGCTAATCTTTGTACTAATTTGTATCCAATATTTCCAGTATTTAGGTCTGGAAATACTAAGACATTTGCATTTCCTTTTAATGGACTTCCTTTTGCTTTCATTTCTGCAATTTCAGGTACAATTGCTGCATCTAATTGTAATTCTCCATCTACAAGTAAATTTGGTTGTTTTTCTTTTACTTTTTTTGTTGCTTCTATTACTTTTTCTGTTAGTTCTGATTTTGCACTTCCATAAGTTGAATAAGATAACATTGCAACTTTTGGTTCTTTTTGTACTAATTGATGAAAACTTTTGCTTGAAGATATTGCTATTTCAGATAACGCTTCACTATCTGGATTTTCGTTTAGCCCACTATCTGCAAATATAAAGGTTCCATTTTCTCCATGTTCACAGTTTGGAACTACCATTACAAAAAATGCAGATACTAATTTTGTTTCTGGTGCTGTTTTTAAAATTTGTAAGGCTGGTCTTAAAGTGTCTGAGGTTGAATGTACTGCACCTGATACTAGCCCATCTGCTTCACTCTTTTCGTCTTTTACCATTAACATTCCATAATATACTGGATTTTTAACTAGTTCTTTTGCTTTTTCAACTGTCATTCCTTTATTTTTTCTTAATTCATATAGTAAATTTACGTATTCATCGTATTTTTCAGATTTTTCTGGATCTACTATTTTTGCTTCTTTTATATTTATATTATTTTCTTTTGCTTTTTTTTCTATTTTTTCTTTATTCCCTACTAAAATTATTTTTGCATATCCTTCTTCTAATACTTGCTTGGTTGCTTCTAGAATTCGTAAGTCTTCCGATTCTGGCAATACTATTGTCTTGATTTCTTGTTTTGCTCTTTGCTTTATTTCATCTATAAATGACATTTGTTCCTCCTTATTTATTTTTTGTTAATTATTATATAAATAATTAGTAAAAAGTACAAGCTTTTTATTAGGATTTTTTTGGTTTGACTTTATATTTTTAATACTCTAATAGAAATAATTTTTAAAATAAATCAATTATATCTTACATATTTTATCCATCCTATAAACAAAATTTCTTCTTAATTCGTATTTCTTCTTATTTTTTAAGTTTTCGTATAATCTTTAAAGTAATTTTCTATTTTATCTTGTAAAATAAGCAAATTTAAACTAATTGATTTTTTGTCTGGTAAAAGTAATACTAAGTTTATCCCTTCTGAGGTTAAACCACTTTTATTATCAGTTGCACCAGAATGTACTATACCACATCTAATATCTTCGTAGATTTTAACTGCAACATTTTCTATATTAGAATTCTTTACAGAGTATTCATCTAAAAAAGTAATAAATCTATCCCTACAACCTGGATGTTTTGGTCCATATCTAAATTTAGACAAAGTATCAATTAATGAACATTGCAAGGTAACAATTTTTCTTACTCCTTTTTTTTCATATTTTCTATATACATTTTTTATTTAATTATTTAAAATAAATAAATATTTTATAATTAACTATTAAGCAAATTTTTTATAGCATCATCTTGCTTTAATTCTTCTGATATAAAATGATATGCTTGTTTATTTTGTTTAACTGCTATTTCTGCTAATTCTTTATCTTTTTGTAAACGTGTACTTGCATATTTAATAATTATTCCTTTATTAGATATTGCATCTTTTACAATTTCTCTATCATCTCGTAATTCTTCACTTGCATAATACAAGGCTTGACCATATTCTTTACAACTAATAGAGATTAAATCTTTATCTGCTTTAAGTCTTTCTGATGCATAACAAATTGTCCATGGAGCTGATTTAATAGCACTCATTATAATTTCTTTATCGTCTTTTAGTCTGTCACTAACGAACTCTAGTGCTTCTCCATCTTGATTAATTGCTTGTGTAACTATTTCTTCATCATCTTGAAATTTACTATCTACTACTTCTATAAACTTTCCATTTTCTTTTACTGCTTTTAATACAAACTCTTTGTTATTTTTATTTTCTATAACTTCTTGTATGTCCATTTTTTACCTTCTATTCTTTTAATTTTGCAATACATGCTTTGATTTTTATTCCTTGTTCTGTAAACATTTTTTCATGTTCTGTTTCTATATTTGCTTCAAATATAGGCTCTTCATGCAAATTATAAGTTTTCTTTTCTATTTCAAAGTTTTCTTCTTCAAGATACTTAATACTAGCTTCAAATAAATCGTTATCATCTGTTTTAAAATAAATTTCGGCTTGTGGTTTTAAAAATTGCTTATATTTTTCTAATTGTCTATTATGTGTTAATCTCTTTTTTCTATGTTTTCCTTTTGGCCATGGATTACAAAAGTTTATATAGATTCTTTCTATTTCATCTTTTTTATCTAATATTAAATTTATTCTTTCTATATCAAATCTTGTTATTATTATATTATTTGGTTCTTTTTTTGCTTCTTTATATGTATTTTCTATGTTTCTTTTTGCTAACCCTAACATTGCGTCTACTAAATCTATTGCTATATAGTTTATTTTTTCCTTTTGAACTGCTAGGTTTGATATAAATTGACCTTTTCCACATCCTAATTCTAAATGTATTGGATTTTCTATTTCTTTAAAGTGCTCTTTCCATCTGCTTTTCCATTCTTCTGGATTGTCTTCGTAAAATTTGCTTGCTTCTAACTCTGGTCTTGCCCATTTTTTATACCTGATTCTCATCTTCTTCCTCCATAATTTGCAAGTTATCAATTGTTTCTTCATATATCTCGTCTATTTTGTCATCATTATTATATTGTTCTTCTATCATTTGTTGTTGTCTTTTTTGACTTACTAATTTTGCTTGATTTCTCATAAAAATTCCTATTAGTACAACTGATATTAATAAACATGTGCATAATACATATATTGTTATTGAACCTTTTTCACTTTTTTTCATTTGATTTTCCTTATTTTTTATTTAGATTTTTATAATGGTTATACCTATAAACCTAGTTATTTTACTTTGTTAATTTCACTATTGTCTTTTCTGAAATATACTTTTTCATATGCTTGCTTTAATTCATGGAATCTTAATCCGAAAAAATTTTTATATCTTTGCTGATATTGATTTGGAATTTCTGTTTTTGTTTCTTCTTTCGATTTTATTAATGCCTTTTCTATGTCGAAATTATCCAATATCTCTTCAATATACCATTTAAACCATTGTTGATTTCCAAACTGAGATATAAAGCATTCTAAACTGTTAATACTTCCATCATCTGTTTTTCTATAATGTCTATTAGGTATGTTAATTTCGCAACTGCATTCCATATCATAAAGTGGAGCCATTCTTGCTGAATTAGTCTTTTGGTTTACTAGTATTCCCCAATTATGATTATGTTCATCACATTGCTTAATAAATCTATTAAATAGTGATTGTTTTATAAAATCTTGCTTAGTTCTTTTAATATCACTTTTACTACAATTTTGCATAGATAAATATTCTTCTAATGCTTTAAGCAATTTGTTTATATTTAATTCACAAATATCTCTATCTGTTTCTTGTAGTATTTCTTCACCATGAATTATTTTTTCATCTTTGTGTTTAAAATCTAATGTTACTAAATACTGTTTATGATATGATTTTGTTTTATACTCTTTTTCTGTTCCAATATAATATCTCGCACTTTCATTTTGTAGCTGATTTGCTATTTCTGGTAGTAATATATTATTATATAATGTCATATAATAGTCATTCTTATTTAAATCTCTTCGGATATCTCCAAATGGATGCTTTATTAATGCCATTGTCGCATTATCTTTAAGCATACACCATCCTATACAATTGGTATATTTACTTACATCTAACGTACTGTTCTTTTTCTTACATTCTTTTAATATAATTTCTCCATTTGTTGTCCATGTAAAATAGTTATCTTTATTATTTTCTATTTCATTTATTTCGTTTTTTCTTAAGTATTCTTGATATTCTTCTTTATCTTTAAAAAACATTTTATTCCCCCAAAAAAATTCGTTTAAATTTATAAATATTAAATCATATTTTGTAAGATTTTACAAGTTTAATAAGGCAATCGCTTAAAATTTAAATTATTTATTTGTATTTATAAAATCTACTCGCTCCCAAAGGATTATAATTATTTATTATTTTCGTTGCCCCATTCTCAAAATTCTATAGAAAAGTTTTCTAACTTTTTTAAGAATTTTGGAACGATTACCCCAGAGTCACTCAAAAATAAATAATTATAATCCTTCCCGCACTATTCTTAATTAAATAAGAATAAATAAATAATCAGAATTTTAGCATTACAAGTTTAAAGTTTCTTAAATTTCTGTTCACTTATTAATACTAATACTTTATATTTAAAAAATATTTTTATTAATATTCCTCAAGTTTCGACTTTTTGAAAGTGGAGGTTATAATATAAAAAACTTGTATTCTTTATGTAAATATGTTATATTATTTGTAGAACATTTAAATAACGGATTGAAAGAGGCAGTGCCTTGAGTAAGAAAGGAGTAACATATGGAAAAGGAACAATTTTTTCAAATATCAAAAGATAATAAAATTATAGTATCTTGTTTTGAACTACAAGACACAATAAACATTTTAAACTCTTTACCATATAATGAGTTAAAAAAAACCATGGTACATTACAAGAATCTTTATAATATTAATGGTACTTGTAGAGCATATGAATTTATTGAGTATCTTTTTTAATATGAAAATATTCCTAGATAAAATGAGATTTTAATACTTTATTAACATCAACAAATATATTTTCAATCATATTTATAAAATGATATAATAATTTTATAAATTTTAAAAAAGGAAAAAGAAAAAATGAAATTAAATTATGTAGTAAAAAAAGAAGACTCAAATAAAACGATAAACGAAATACTATCAAACAGACTAAATATATCAAACAGGTTAAAAACAAAACTAATAAAATCTGAAAATATTTACTTAAATAACACAAAAACAGATAGTCGAAACCCCATAAAACACAATGACCTAATAACTATTGACCTATCAGAACAAGAAGACAATTCAAACATACTATCTACAAAAATGAACCTAAACATTATATATGAGGACGAATGGTTATTAATAATAAATAAGCCATCAAATATAGCAACACATCCATCAAACCTACACTATGAAAACTCTATATCAAATGGAGTCAAATATTACTATAATCAAATTGGACTTAAAAAGAAAATAAGACCAGTAAACAGATTAGACTTTAACACATCTGGCATAGTAATTTTTGCAAAATGTGAATACATACAAGAACAATTATCAAAGCAAATGTTAAAAAAAGAATACTTATGCATTATAACAGGAAAGCTCGAAAATAAACAAGGAGAAATAAACTTGCCCATAGCAAGAAAAGCAAATAGCATAATAGAAAGATGTATTAGCCAAAATGGAAAAAACTGCATAACAAGCTATACAGTTTTAAAAGAATCTAAAGATTTTACTTTAGTAAAATGCAAATTAGAAACAGGAAGAACACATCAAATACGAGTACACTTTTCTGCAATAGGGCATCCTCTTCTAGGAGACACTCTATATGGAAAACCCTCTAATTTAATAAATAGACAAGCCTTACATAGTTACCAAGTTGAATTTATACATCCTGTTTCAAAACAAAAGTTGAAATTTCAATGTAATCCACCAAACGATATAGAAAAAATAATTAAATATTTTGATTAACGAACTCTACAATTTCACTTTTATCTCTAAGACCAACAATATTTTTTATAGCTTCTCCATTTTTAAATAAAATAAGAGTTGGAATTGTAGAAATTTCATACTGTGAAGACAATTCACTTTCTTCATCAACATTAACTTTTAATACTTTAACATTATCAGAAATTTCAATAGCAACGTCCTTAATAACTGAAGACATTGCTTTACATGGACCACACCAATCAGCATAAAAATCTATTAAAACTGGCTTGTCCGATTTTAAAACTTCCTCATTAAAATTTCCGCTTGAAATATTTAAAATATCCATATAAATCATTCCCTCCATTATTTATTATTTCCAAAATTTTTAATAATATTGCCATTCGGGACGGAGAATTTTGGCAATTTTTCATAACTTTTATAGTTAAAGAAAAAAATTTTTGACACAAAATTATATTTTATCTGTTGCTATTCTTTCTTATAATTTCTTATGAGTTGTCAGATCGATTATAGGAAATTGTCAAAATTCTCCGTCCCAGATGGCAGGAAAATTGCCAAAATTCTCCGTCCCGAATGGCACTCTAATAATAATGATATCTACTATTCATATTTCCATATATGCCTGTTGTAGATATTGTTATAAATTTAATTGAATAAATATCACAATAAACAAGACTATCATTTTCAAAAGAACGAAGTAATATATAACTAGCTCCTACATCTTGTAAAATTCCTATCCTATCTACTAAATTATTTGTGCCAATTAAAAATTCTACTCTCATTAACTTTCCAATTTGTTCTTTTAAAAATGCTGGTGTGTAGATTGGATTTGTTAAAATTTCTGGTGTATTATTTTGATTTTGTTCCCCTTGTCTATTTTCTCTTTGGTTTAGCTCTCTTTCTTCTGAAAATTCCATTGTAGTTCCTCCTTATTTTATGTTTGTGAATATTTTTGAGTTGGCCTATAGAAACAATGTTCACCAAGTCTTGTATGAAATGTTCCTGAGCCATTACTTGGGAATGTATTACTACAACTTGGTTTGAATGGATTTAAATACCACAGACAATTTCCAATTTCATTTAATTTGTTTCCAGATAATGCCCAATCTGCTATATTGTAATGAACTTCTGTTGGTGTCATATTATAAATATTTTGTGGATTATATTGATTTCTAATTGTTTCTCTTCCACAATCAAATTGACCCTGTTGAAATAAGATATTTCGTATGCTCCCTCCTTGTGATATTCTTGCATACTCTCCATCTGATACATTTACACGGTTCATTATTACAGTAGCGACTGCTTTCATTCCGTTATCGCCCTCTCCTCCTGCTTCACATTGAACCATTCTTGCAATTAATTCTCTCTCTGAATAGGCCATTTTAATCACCTCTAACATTTATATTATATTTTGAATTTAAATAAATGTTACCTTTATATAATTAATTTTTCATTTTTTTAATACTTATAATATAAGCCAGAAAAAACTAAAAAATCTTTGAATTTACCTATATATTCTCAATAATTTTTATTGTTATAATTTAGAATGATTTTTTACGACTACTTTTAACTAATATTATTTCTAATTAAATTATATTCAATTAATTTAGATATTTTATAATAAAAACAGTCCCCTTTCCTAATTCAGAATCTACTCCAATATATCCATTATTGCTTTCAATAATAGACTTAGCTAAAGCTAATCCAATTCCAATACTCTCACTTGAAGAAAATTTTCCTTTATAAAATCTTTCAAAAATATGTGGTAAATCGTGACATTCTATACCTTTTCCATAATCTTGAATTACAATTTGAGAATACACATTATTTTGTTCATAACTAATATCAATGTTTCCACTGATAAATGAATGCTCTATACAATTTTTTAAAATATTTGTTAAGGCTTCTACTTGCCACTTAAAATCGCAAATTATTCTATCTGTGTCATTACCATTTATATAAATATTTACATTTTTTAATTCACTAATAATTGAAACATTTTTTACTGCTTCTAAAACAATTTCTTTTATTGCAACTTCTTTCTGAATGAACTTTACTGAATTGCTATCAATTTTTGATAATTTTAAAATTGACTCTACTAAAAATCTAATATTATTAATTTCTCTTTTAATGTCTTTTATAAAGTCATTTCTAATAGTTTCTTCCATATCTTTATTTTCTAAAATATTGTCAAGCATTATCATAATAGATGTTAAAGGTGTTTTAAGTTGATGTGAAATATCTTCCATAGAATTTTTTAAATTTATTTTATCATTTAACGAATTTTCAGCAATTTCTTTAAGCATAACAGTAGTTTTATATAATTCGTTTTTCAAAATAGATAACTCATCTTCGCTATTATCTTCTATATCTAGTTTATAATTTTTATGATTAATTTCTTCAATATATTTTGTTATATCCATAATCTTCTTATCTTTTTTATAATTATACCTTAAGAAAATTAATAATAAAGATATTATAAAAACTAATAATATTATTGTATCTAGTAAAATAAATTTTTCAAAAATAGTATTATTAATTAAAATAGTTGCGTCCTTTTGTAAATCTATACCATACTCTTTAAATAATTCATAATTTCTATTTGTATCTTCATTTAAAATTGATATTAATTCATTCTTCTCAACTTTAGGATATTTCTCTATTATTTCATTAAATATTGAACTTATTTTTTCGTTAAAATTGATTGTATATACATTGTATTCCTTATATAAAAGTAATATAAATAGTATAATAAATATAAAAGATACTATTATACTGTAAATTATTGCTTTTTTTAATTCTATTTTATTTTTCATCATCAATCCTATATCCTATTCCTTTTATTGTAATAATTATATCTGTTTGTATTTTTTCTCTTATTCTTTTTAAGTAAACAGTTACTGTATTATCATTTATATCATTGCCTGTCCATTCCCATATTTTATCTATTATATAATTTCTTGTAACTACTTTGTTAATATTTGTAAATAATATATTTAATATTCTTAACTCTAAATTTGTTAATTCAATTTTATTATTATTTTTTGTTACTAACATTTTATCTAAGTCAAAACTTATGTCTTTTACTTTAATAATCGTATTTTTACTTTTTCTTAATATTACCCTATTTATTCTTGCAATTAATTCTTTTGTAGAAAATGGCTTTGTTATATAATCTTCTGCACCTAGTTCTAATCCTTTTACAATATTATCTTCTTCATCTTTCGCCGTCAAAAAAATTGTTGGTATGTTTTCCTTTTTTATTGTTTTATCATATAACTCAAATCCATTTCCATCAGGTAATGATATATCTACTATTGCTAAATCTATTTTACTATTTTTTATTGCTTTTAAAGCTTCTTTTATGTTTATTGCATGTATCATTTTATATTCTTTTTGCTCTAATGAGTATTTTAAACCTTTGGCTATTAATTCGTTGTCTTCTACTAACAATATTTGCATTTTTAATCGCTTTCCTTCCCCAATTCACAAATCTAGTTGAAAAAGTCTGTAAATCTTTTCCTTTATTATAATAACATTTTTTCAAACATTATGCCATCTGGGACGGAGAATTTTGGCAATTTTTTATAATTCTTGATGTTAAAGAAAAAAATTTTTGACATAACATTATATTTTATCTGTTGCTATTTTTTCTTATAATTTCTTACAAGTTGTCAGATCATAGAAAATTGCCAAAATTCTCCGTCCCAGATGGCAGTTTTTATATATTTTCTTTTCTAATTGTTTCTATAGTATTTTGTCTATTAATCTTTTTAATAGAATACTTCATGATTATAAAAATAAATACAAATACAAATATAGCCGAAATAACAATAGCATCAACAGGAATATAAATTCCTTTATCAATTTTAACAGAAAATGCCTTATACATTGCCACAGTTCCAAGTAAACCTAAAATTGTTCCATAAACCCATGCTTTTGTACCATAAAAAATTGTTTCTAAATTTATCATTCTATTAAATTCTCTATTTGTCATTCCTATACTTTTAAGCATAGCAAATTCCTTTTGTCTTAATTCCATATTTGCTGTAATAGTATTAAAAATATTAGTAACACCAATTAAAGTAATAATAGCTATAAATCCATATAAAAATATCTTAATAACAAGAATCATAGATTTTTCTTGATTTACTGCCTCTTCCAAATTAAACAAATTCATATTAGAATTTATGCTTTTTAAATCATCTTCTAATTGATTAACATCCTTTGACTTTATCGCTATTCCATATAGAGAAAATTTTAATTCTTTTATAGTATTTATTTCAACAATCAAATTTCCACCACTATAACTAGTATTCTTCATGCCATCTGGTTTAACACTTGAAATTGCTCCAACTTTTATAGATACCTTCTTATTTTTAAATTCTCCCTCAATATTGTCACCTTTGGAATAAGTATAAATCCTAGAAACATTTTCTTTGCCATTTTCTTCACTATAATCCTTAAATTCATCACATAGTATTCCTGAACCTTTTACATCTTCATATTTAAGTCCAATTTCTTTAACATATCTTTTAAAAGCTTCTGTATCTAGTGCATTAATATTCAAAACTAAATATTTTTCTCCATTTTCAATAATTTTATCATTTTCTTCATCATAATTTTCTTCTGTCATTATATAACTAATACTTTTTGACTTTTTAATTTTACTTAAGTCTTTTATTTTAAATGTATCATCTTCAATTTCATGTAATAAACTATATTGTTCTATACTTTGATGTGATAAAATCTTTTTTAATTCTTCCTCAGTAAAACCTGCTCCAGTTGGAGGTGAAACTTGAAGATTATAATTACTATCTTTATAATAATTACTACTAAAATCAAAAGCATTAACTATGAAAGCACTCATAGTAATAAATATAAAAATACTAACTGATATCGATATTACTGTTGTTCTATATTTCTTTTTGCTTCTTTTTAAATTTTTATATGCTAAATCTCCACCTGTTTTAAAAATTTTTGAAATTATTATTGGTACTTTTAATTTTTTACTATTTATTTGTATATCTTTTGAATTTTTTAGTCCTTCAATTGGACTTACTTTACTTGCTTTTTTTGCTGAACTTCGTGCTGACAAATATATTGTAAATACTCCAAGTATTATAGATAATACTATTGGCATAATAGATACCTTAAAAACTAATCCATCTACATGCCCTAATAGATATTCTCCTATTAATAAATTTACTAATTTAATTAAAACAAAAACTGCAATTAGTCCAAATAATATACCTAATGGAATACCTATAGCTCCTAAAATTAAACCTTCTGTTATTACATTTTTTCTTATTTGTTTTTTTGTTGTTCCAACACTAGCAAGCATGGAATACATTTTAATTTTTTCTGTTGTTGCAATTGCAAAAGAATTTCTAATACAAAAAACACTAGTAAATACAATTACAAATATTACAACACCTACTATACAAAATAGCATAGCTATAGTCGAATCTGAAAATGCAAAAGCTTCCCATCTTAATAATTCTTGATTAACAGAATATTCATATTTTGTTACATTTATATCATGTTCTTTTACGTTTTTATAATCTTGTGCTCCTAACAACTCTGTTAAAGATGTTTCATATTCTTTAGGATTTTGTAAACTAATATATAAATTACTTTCTCCTTGATTTATTCCTGTACTAATTACTGTATATCCAGAATCTCCAAAGTTTTCAAAATTTATATTTGGTCTTTCTATAATTCCAACAATTTTAAATTTATACTTTTTTGTATTTATTATTTGTTCATTTTCTTCCATATATGGATTATTCCCATTTAATTCAGAATTATCTGAAGCTTTTCTTTCTCCAACATCAAGTTCTATAGTATCTCCAATTTTGTAATTTAATTTTGCATTACTATTTATAGTATTACTAATTACTAACTCTTTACTATCATTTGGAAATCTTCCTTCAATTAATTTAAAACTTAAATTATCAAATGTCTCTTCATTCATTGAATTTAATCTAACATAAGGTTTATCTTTATTCTTACTACCAATTAATTTTGCATATCCACATCTTTTTACTTGATAAATATCTTTTATGTCTCTATTATTTTTAATACTTTTTATATCTTCTTCTTGGATATCTTTTAACTCTATATGATAATATCCTAGTTCGTTTTTTGCATTTTCAACTAAAGTTGCTTGAAAACTTAATGCCATGCTTGCCACTGCACATATTAATGCTACTGATAAAACAATACCAATTATTGTACTTATTGTTCTTTTCTTATTTAATTTCAAATTTCTAATTGATAAAAGTTTAAGTATATTCATTTTATTTCTCCTTTCTAGAATTTACCATTAACCAACTAATTTACCATCTTCTATTTTTATAATTCTATCTGATACTTTTGCTATTTCCAAGTTATGTGTAATCATTATTATTGTTTGCTTATAATCTTTATTTGATTTCTTTAATAATGCTACTATTTCATCACTTGATTTTGAGTCTAAATTTCCAGTTGGTTCATCTGCTAATATTATTGCTGGATTTGTTATCATTGCTCTGCCAATTGATGTCCTTTGTTGTTGTCCTCCAGATAACTCATTTGGTAAATGCGTTCTTCTTTTCTCTAATCCTAATGTATTAATTAAATCTCTCAGTTTCCCTTGTTCTACTTTTCTATTATCTAGATTTAGTGGTAATGTTATATTTTCTTCAACATTAAGTATTGGTATTAGATTATAGAATTGATATATTAATCCTACTTGTCTTCTTCTAAATATTGCTAATTCATCATCATTAAATTTGTATATGTCTTTTCCATCTATATATACTTTGCCACTTGTGGGTCTATCTACACCTCCTATTAAGTGTAATAAAGTAGATTTTCCACTACCTGATGCTCCAACTATTGCAACAAATTCTCCTTTTTCTACTTTAAATGATACATTGTCTAAAGCTGTAACTTTATTTTCTCCTTTTCCATATTGCTTGCATAAGTTTTCGACTCTTAAAATTTCCATATTGTTTTCTCCTTTCAATTTTTCTATTTTTCAATAATATTATAACTTTTTAAAGTGACAACTAAGTGACATTTTTAAATTTTGATTTATTTTTTTTATACCTTGTGTTATACTTTATTTGGTGATTATTTTGAAAGTTTTATTTAAAAATACAACAAAATATAGTGAAAATGTTTATACAGAATTTCTAGAATTTCATAAAAATAAGTTTCATATATCTTATACCTTTTATACTGCAATTGTCTTAATTGCTTTATTTTATTGTATTTCAATGCAAGTTATTTACCATAATTATACTCTTGCTATTTTTTTATGTATTATATTAAGTGCCTTTTTTTTATGGAGATTTTTACATCCTATTAAGGAAGTTAAAAGAGACTTTAATAGTCCTCAAATCCAAAAACAAAAAGTTTTTTCTTTTTTATTTTTTGATAATAGTTTTAAAATACGTAATAATATTCGTTATGAAATTATTAAATATTCTAGTTTGTATCGTATGTTTGAAACTGATAATTATTTTTATTTTTATATTGATAAAAGTCATTCATATATAATATCTAAATCTGGATTTACCAAAGGTTCTGCTTCTGATTTTTCTAATTTTATCAGAAAAAAATTTTGGTGGAAATATAAAAATAATTGCCATTGTAGATAAATATGGCAATTATTTTTTTATTATTTTATTTTATATATAATACAGGACGTAAACAATACACTTTTATTAGATTTTTTTAGACCCAATTTACTAGTTTATTTAAAATTAAATCATAATTATCTATTCTATATAAAAAAGAAAGAATTTATATCTATAATTCTCTCTTTAATTTTTAATAATTAAATCTTAATCATTATAACTATTTTAAGTCACCCAAACTATCTAGCTCTTTTTCTATATCTTGTCTTAAATTTTCTAAATTAGTTTCTTTTTCTTTTGTATAGCCATTTTCACGAATATCTATTTTTATTCCTATATATTTATTATACTTCTCTTCTATTTTTTCCAATTTTTTTTGATAATTATCTATTTTTCCTTGTTCACTAGTTGTTATATATTTCCTCCTATATTCTCTATTTTTTTCTCTTACTTCCTCTAATTTTTTTATTTTTTCTTCTTCATTTTCTACATTTTTGATTTCTTCTTTGATTATTTCTAATGTTTCTTTCTCTTTATTTGTTAATTTACTTTGAATTATATTATCTTCATAATCTATTACTTTTGCATTCGCTAAGTCAACTTTCTGATGTATATTATCTAATTGTTCTTCAGTTATATCACCTTTTGCAATACCTGTTTCTAGTACTTCAACTTTTCTTTCATATATTTTATCATTTTTATTTTTCAAATTTATAATAACTATTGCCATAATTATAAGCATTATTACTAATATTATTATTAATAAGTTTTTTATTTTAATATTCATTTTTAATCTCATTCCTTCCTCAAGGCACAAATTTGGTTATAATAGAATTTTTCAACATTTATTCTTTGTTTTAATAACCATATATTATATATTCTGGATCTTTCCATACATAAGTATGAAATACCATAGCTGTACTTAATTTATTTTCAACATCTATACTTGTATAAATATAATAATTTACTACAATCTTTCCATTATTTGTACTAAATGTACATTTTGGTGCCATACTATGCCATCCCCATAAATCATCTAAAGCATTACTTTTCCAAGAAAGCCTTTGTTCATATTCTTTTGAACTATTTTTATAATAAATAGGATTCCATAAAAATTTAGCATTATTTGAACCACAAGTCATCCATAATTGTCCTGGCAAATAAATCATTATGCTTTCAATTTGTGTTAAACCTGTATTAAGTGATGGCCAACGGAATGAATCTCCTCCCCACTCTCTATCTGTATAAGTCATATTTGTATTAAAAGACATATTTATTCCATCTACATTGCTATTCTTATAATATGTTCCTGCACTAGTATTTAGCGTTCCTGTTATTTTTTTTAATTGTTTTGATTGACTTTGATTCAATTGATTTTGCAATTGTGTTATTTGATTTTGAAGTTGAGATATTTTCTTATCCTTTTCTGTTATTTGAACTTTTAAATTATCAATCTCTTTTTGCTTTTTATTCATTTCAGTTTCTAGTTCTGATACTCTTTGTTGTAATCCATCTCTTTCTTCTTGTAATTCTTTAATTTCTTTTTCCTTTTCTTCTAATTTGCTATCTGAATTTCCTTCGCCCTCTTCTGTTACTTTAACTTTTAATGTACTTGTTACTTTTACTTCTCTGTTATATCTTAAATTTGTTATATAAATTGCCACTTCTGTTCCATCTAATTCATCTGTAGATGTAATCCCTCTTCCATCTACAGTTGTTAATGTTGCATATTTACTTTTTCTAGTTACAACATACGTTTCTTGTTTATTCTCATCTAATTTCTTTATAATATTTTCAAATGTTGCTTTACCATTATTTTCTGCCTGCACTTCTAATATTATTAATTTGATTTCCTCCTCTGCTGCTCTATCATTTGTATCCTTGCTTGCCCTATTAGCTTTATTTAAAATTCCACATATCATCCATTATTGCCATTATAGTAATACCTGCTATTATTAATACTATTATTATTGTTACTACTAATGCAACTAGTGTAATTCCGCTTATTTTCTTTTGTTATCTTCATTTTTTCCTCCATTTTTTACATTATTTTTAACTTTTTTATATTTTTATCATACTGATTTATATTTTAAAACAGATTTTATGTAATTTTTATATAATACAAATAATCATTACATATAAATACTAATATCAGTCTTTTAATACATAAAAAGTCCATAAAGAAATTTTTACAAACAAATATTTGACACATAAAAAAACATATGTTATAATAACACAAATGTTTGTATAGGGTGGATTAAATGGATATATTAGAAAAATTAAAAATATTATCAGATTCTGCAAAATATGATGCATCATGTAGCTCAAGTGGAAGTAAAAGAAAAAACACAAAAAATGGAATAGGAAATGGTTCAGTATCAGGAATATGTCATAGTTGGGGAGCCGATCGGAAGATGTATTTCCTTACTAAAAATACTATTAACAAATAGTTGTATGTATGATTGTAAATACTGTATAAACAGATGCACAAACTCTGTGCCCAGAGCAACTTTTACCTCAAGAGAAATAGCAGACTTAACAATAAACTTCTACAAAAGAAATTATATAGAAGGACTATTTTTAAGTTCAGCAATAATTAAATCACCAGACTACACAATGGAAAAATTAATAAAAAGCATATCTATATTAAGGAATGAATATAACTTTAACGGATACATCCATTGCAAAACAATACCTGGATGTAGTAAAGAATTAATTGACAAATTAGGAAATCTAGTAGACAGATTAAGTATAAATATAGAACTACCTTCAAATGACAGTTTAAAACTATTAGCACCACAAAAAGAAAAAACAGGCATCTTAACACCAATGAATTACATCTCTAAAGAAATTAAACAAAATAAACTAGATACCAATAAATATAAAAACAACTTTGTACCTGCAGGACAAACTACACAACTCATAGTTGGAGCAACACCTGAAACCGACTTAAAAATATTAAAACTATCAGAAGGCTTGTACAATAAGTTAAGTTTAAAAAGAGTATACTATTCTGCATATGTAAGTATAAATAACGATAAAAACTTACCGACTTTAGAAGCACCACCTTTACTAAGAGAAAATAGACTATATCAAGCAGATTGGTTACTAAGATATTATGGATTTACAGTTAGCGAATTATTAGATGAAAAACATCCTAACTTTAACCATCTATTAGACCCAAAATGTGACTGGGCTTTACGAAATATAGAAAAATTTCCAATAGAAATAAACACAGCAGATTACTTCACTCTACTAAAAATACCTGGAATTGGCGTTATATCTGCAAAAAAAATAATACGAGCACGACGAACCTTTCTACTTGATTTTGAAGCTCTAAAAAAATTAGGAGTAGTATTAAAAAGAGCAAAATACTTCATAACATGCAAAGGTAAATATTTCAATACAATAACAAAATTCAATCAAAACTTTATAGAAACAAACCTAATATACCAAGAAAGAACATCAATTCCACAACCTGAATTAAAACAACTCTCATTATTTGATAAATTAGAACCAACAAAGGAGGACAAAATAAAATGTCTCACTGGAAGCTTATAAACAAAACCTATCTTTATGATGGAACATTTGATGGACTATTAACAATAGTTTTCGAATGCTATTGTAGAAAAGTCTTACCAAAAAACATTTATAAAATCTCCAATTATGAACAGAACTTTTTAGATAATATAATAACAATTGAAACAGATTACGAAAAATCTCAAAGAGTCTTTTACGGAATTGAAAAAAACATCTGCAAACAAGCTTTATATAACAGTTATTTTGCCTTTTTATGCGAAGAAAAAGATAAAGAAATAAACCTATTAAAATATATATGTACTGGCTTTGATACAGGTCCAGAAATTAACAATATGCTTACTCTCTCTTATGTATTTAAAATTATAAATATGAAAAAAAGAGCTTTTGGGGAAAATCATAGATTAAAAGGCTTATTACGTTTTCAAGAAATTGGAGAAAATTTATATTATTCTTCCATTCATCCAGATAATAATATATTAGAACCCTTAGGACAACATTTTATAAGAAGACTTCCTACACAAAATTTCATTATACATGATAAAATAAGAAATTTATGTTTTATATACAATTGTAAAGAATATCAAGTTATAGATAGTACAAACATAAAAATTCCTAATATTTCTGAAAATGAACAAAAATATCAGGAATTATGGAAATTGTTTTTTAACACTATATCAATAAAAGAAAGAAACAATCCTAAATGTCAAAGGCAATTTATGCCAAAGAAATATTGGAAAGATTTAATAGAAGAACCTTAACCTTCTATCATCTTTCTAGTTTCTTCTTTTACTTTTTGATCTAAATCTAAAATCTCTTCTACCGTATTTAATTCTAAAGGTTTGTGATTATCTAACATATTCTTAATCCCTTTTGGAATTTGAGTATATTTTATCTTTTTATTTAAAAATGCATCAACTAAAACTTCATTCGCAGCATTTAATACAACTTGAAAACTATGTCCCTTTTCTATTGCTTCAAAAGCCAATTTTAGACACTGAAATTTTTCCAAATCTGGTTTTTCAAAAGTTAATTGTGAAATCTCAAATAAGTCAATTTTTTCAATATTATTTGGTAATCTATTTGGAAAATTTAAAGCATATGCAATTGGTATTTGCATTGATTTTGGACCTAAATTAGCCATTATAGTTCCATCTACAAATTGTACTGCAGAATGTACTATACTTTTTCTATGTACTACTACTTCAATTTGCTCTGGATTTACATCAAATAACCATTTAGCTTCTATTACTTCAAATCCTTTATTCATCATAGTAGAAGAATCTATTGTAACTTTTGGTCCCATTTTCCATGTTGGATGATTTAAAGCTTGTTCCACTGTTATATCATCTGTTATTTCTTTATCAAAAAATGGTCCTCCTGAAGCAGTAAGTAATATTTTATCTATTTTATTTTGCTTTTCCCCTTGTAAACTTTGCATAATTGCACTATGCTCACTATCTACAGTTAATAAAATAGCATTATTTTCTTTAGCAGTATCAATTATTAACTTTCCACCAGCTACTAATACTTCTTTGTTTGCCAAAGCTACTGTTTTTCCATTTTTTATCATGTTATAAGTTGGTCTTAAACCTGCAATTCCAACTAAGGCAGATACTCCAATATCAAAGTCTGTGGATTTTGATATTTCTTCCATGCCATCTTCTCCAAAATACACCTTTATATCTGTAAACTTTTCTTTTAATTTATTAGCATTTTCTTCAGATGTAATATATACCTTTTGTGGCTTAAATTCTTCAATTTGTTTAATTAATTTATCAATATTTTTCCCTGCTACTAAAGTAACAACCTTAAATAAATCTGGATTTTCTCTAATAACCTCTAAAGTACTATCTCCAATAGAACCTGTTGAACCAAGTATTGCAATTTTTTTCATACTAAATCTAATTCCTTCCTCAATTTATTAATCTGGTTAGAAAAGAATTTTTCAAACTTTTCCACCTTAAATATTTTAATTTTTAAGAAACTATTAATTATTCCTTAAAATTAATGGATGTATCTCCTACACCTGCATTTACTTTTATGCTTACTCTACCATTACCAATAATATCATCATCTCTTACCTTTTTCCCTGCAACTGTAAAATTACCTAAACCTTTTTGTGTTTTTATTTTATATTGATTTTCTCCTCCTTTTAAATTTAATTCAACTTTACCAACACCTGAATCAATATGTCCACTTTCTGTAATTTCACTTGTCATAACTAACTTTCCAATACCACAATTTAATTTTAAATCATCTATTGTAGAATCATTTATTACAGTATTTCCTGTTCCACATTCTATTTTTGCATGTTTAGCAACAAGTTTATTAATATCACATTTTCCTACTCCAATTTTTAAATCTAATCTTTCTGAATTTAAATAATCTATTTCGGCTTTATTAACACCTGTTTCAATATTAATTCTATCAAAGTTTAATTCCTCTGGAATATGTATAATCACTCTTGGTACAACATTTTGTCTATCAAACCAATTCAAATTAAATTCTTTATCTCTTATCTTTAAAGTATCCCCACTAGTTTTACACTCAAATTGGTTAGATACATCAAAAGTTTCTACTTTGAGTTTATCACCTTTTACTATTTCTAATTTGCAAACTTTTAATTCTATATTCATATTTTTAATATCTGAATAATTTTCTTCCCATTTAGTTGTCATTATTTGTGAACTATCTTTGTAATCTTTATAATTTTCTATTCCTACTGTAATTCCTAATATTGTAGTAAGTGAGAAAACAATCATTCCTACTATCATAACTATCAAATAAAATGCAAAAGCTATTGCTCCATATTTTATTATTTTTTGTAAAGATGTCATTTTATTTCTACACCTCCAAATATTGCATTACTATTAATATAAATTGTAGGTAAACTTTCGTTATATTGATTTTTTGCTTTATTACTTGTTCCTCCAAATATTGGCGTTGATTTCACTTTAATATTAACATTTGTTGGAACTGTTATTTCTATTCCTCCAAATATTGCATTTGCATTTATTATTGCATCTTTTGTTATATTTGCTTTTTCTAGTCTTAATTCTACACTTCCAAAAACTGCATCTAAATTAGCACCATTGAAATCTTGACCAGCAAAATCTGCATTTTGTGAGCCAAAAGTTGCACAATATTCCTGTAAGTTATCTTTATTTGAATTTAACTCTTTAATTTTACCATTTACTTTTTTATGAATACTATCTCTAAATAAAATACTAATTCCTATCATTACTAAAATAAATGGAAAGATTAATTTACCAATTAGATTAAAAGATAAGAAACCTTGTGCACAAAGAAGTAACACAATTCCTACCACAAGCCATATAAAACTCCAAACTCTTCCCTCTCCTTTTATAAATTCAATAATACTTGGAACAATTATAAATAAGGTCCACCAACCTCTAAAAAATATGTTGATATTTGTAACCCCCATTGCATTTAAACCAAATATTAATCCTATAGCAATAAATACTAATCCCCATAAGATATTTCCAATTTTTTTCATTTTTCTTTTTTATGATATTTTATATCATATTCTCCCTTCTTTATTTATTTTTGTTTCTTATTATAGAAACTATAAGTTTATTTTATCAAACAAAACTGAATAATTAAAGATTCTTCAGTAAACTTGTTCGACTGCTAAATTTATGAAATAAATTTGTGTACAATGTATTTTATACATTGGAAAGTTGATATACCTTCCATATTATATAAATCTACAAAATAGTAAATTTATTCTAATTAAAAACTAATTTTTCAAGGTTATGAAAATTTGCGTCCTCTTTATCTAATACTATATCAAAGTTTCTATTATAAATTTCTAAATTACTGTCCTTTGATAAGAAAGCAATTGTTATTACTTTTTCTAGCCTTTCTTTTGATACCATTTTTTTGTCATCTATTAAGTCACCTACGAGTATACCATATTCTCTTTGATTTAACTTTTCTTTTAATTCATCTGGTAAATATCCTTTCATATTTTTATTTAAGGAATGTATCATTTTGTCATTAAATTTTTTCATATTACCTTTTTCATCAAATGTAAGGAAATTACTGATGATATACATATTTTCATAAAGGCAATTGTTTTCTTTTAAATATTGTTCAATTATATTTCCTATTCCTGCTGATAATATAATTAAAGGTATTTTGTTTTCGTTTGCTTTTTTTAAGAATTCTTTTGCACCTCTTCTAAATATTAAGTCTCCTTCTTTTATTGATTTTTCTAATTTTTCTTTTGTTAGATTGTATTCATATAGTGTATTTATATATCTTTCATACCATTCAATTATGTATTTTTCTTTTTTTGTTTCTTCCATTGTATAATCTATTTCTATTGGAGAGTAATATTCATATATCTTATCTAATTTTTCATTACATTCTTTACTTAATTGTGAACTACATACTCCCCAGGAGTCTTTGCTTTCAAAGCTTGTTATGGTTTTATCAAAGTCTAATACTATAAATGTATTTCCTTTTTTTAGTTCAAGTTTTTCTATCTTGTTTGTATTTATATATTGCATCTTATACACCCCTTTGTATTTTACTATATTTATCCATAAATTGCAATCACTTAACTTTTTAAATCTTATAACTTGGTTACAGTAAAGTTAAATTAAAAAAATATATAATTATTTTGTAAGGCAATCACTTAAAATTCTAATTTTTTATTTGTTTTTGTTTAAGAAATCTACTCGCTCCCAAAAGCTTCTAATTATTTATTATTTTCGTTGCCCCATTCTCAAAATTCTATAGAAAAGTTTTCTAACTTTTCTAAGAATTTTGAACGGTTACCCCAGAGTCACTCAAAAATAAATAATTAGAAGCCTTCTCGCGCTATTAGTAACTATATGAAAATAAACAAATAAAAAATTAGAATTTAAAGAGATTGCTTTAATTATTTTGCAACTTTTTCATTTTTATGCATATTTTTTAATAATAGAAAAAAATGGAGGTAATAAAAATGAGCAAAAAAAATAAAGTAGCAATAGTAGGAGCTACTGGACTAGTTGGAAGAACTGTACTAAAAGTATTAGAAGAAAAAAACCTATACTACTTAAATTATACACTATTTTCATCAGAAAAATCTGCTGGAACAAGAATAAAATTCTTTAATACAGATTACATAGTATGCCAACTAGATGAAAACTCCTTTAATACAAATTATGATTATGCAATCTTTTGTGCAGGAGGAGAAGTTTCAGAGAAATATGCACCAATTGCAACAGAAAAAGGTTGTATAGTTATTGACAATAGCAGTATATTCAGAATGGATGAAAATGTACCTTTAGTAGTACCAGAAGTAAATCCTGGAGATATATTTAAAAATAAAGGAATAATTGCTAATCCTAACTGTTCAACAATTCAAGCCGTATTGCCCTTAAAACCCTTAGATGATAACTATAATATAAAAAGAATTGTTTACTCCACTTATCAAGCAGTATCTGGTGCTGGAAGATATGGAATAGAAGATTTAGAAAATAAACATAGTGGCAAAAAGTTAAAAAAATTTCCACATTCAATTTATAATAACTGCCTTCCACATATTGATGTATTTATGCAAGACGGATACACAAAAGAAGAACATAAAATGATTAATGAAACAAGAAAAATTCTAAATAAACCTCAATTACCTATTACTGCTACAACTGTTAGAGTTCCAATTGTTAATTGTCATGGTGAATCAATAAACCTTGAATTAGAAAAGGACTTTGATCTATATGATGTTAAGGTTTTACTTCAAAACTTTCCAGGAATTATTGTTGTTGATGATCCTGAAAAAAATTATTATCCCTTAGCTAGTCAAGTTAATGGAAATGACGAAGTTTTTGTTGGAAGAATTAGAAGAGACCATAGTGTTAAAAATGGAATCAATCTTTGGGTAGTAGCAGATAATTTAAGAAAAGGTGCTGCAACAAATGCTGTGCAAATATTAGAAAAACTAATATAATAGATGTTTATTATAAACTAAAAAATAAAGATATCTATAAATAATTATACATTTATAATAAGAGGAGGATAAAAAATGAAACCAATTTTATTTAAAGGATGTGGAACTGCAATTGCTACACCTTTTAAAGATACAAGTGTTAATATAACTGAATTTAAAAAATTAGTTGAATTTCAAATAGAAAATAAAGTGGATAGTTTAATTGTTTGTGGAACTACAGGAGAGGCTTCTACTATGACAAAAGAAGAAAAAATAGAAGTTATTAATTGTGCAATAAAAACTTCAAATAAAAAAATACCAATTATAGTAGGAACGGGCAGTAATAATACTAAACAAGCTATTGAAAATAGTCAATTAGCTGAAAGTTTAGGAGCAGATGGATTATTAGTAGTAACACCTTATTATAATAAATCTACTCAAAAAGGATTAATTGACCATTATAAGGCAATTGCTGAAAGTGTTTCAATCCCTATAATTTTATATAATGTACCTGGCAGAACAGGTGTAAATATTTTACCCCAAACCTGTTTAGAACTTTCAAAAATTCCTAATATAGTTGCTATAAAAGAAGCTAGTGGAAATATCTCTCAAGTAGCTGAAATTGCAAAACTTTGTGGAGATAATCTTTATATATACTCTGGTAATGATGATCAAATTGTTCCTATTTTATCTTTGGGTGGAATTGGAGTTATCTCAGTTCTCTCAAATATAAAACCTAAACTAACACATGATATTGTTCAAAACTTTTTTGAAGGTAATTTATCGGCTTCCTTAAAACTACAGTTAGATAATTTACCTTTAATTAAATTACTATTTACAGAGGTTAATCCTATTCCTGTAAAAGCAGCATTAAATATATTAGGTTTTGACTTTGGAGAACCACGTTTACCTTTATCTCCCATTTCTAATGAAAATTTTAAGTTATTAGAACATGAACTACTAAAAGATTAATATAATTATTAAATTTTTAACAATTATATATTAGTTAATATTCTGACTTATTAAATAAAATTAGCTATTTTTACTCAGCACTAAATATATAAAAACTTCAAAATTAGGTTTAAGCAAATTTAAGCAAAAATTAAACTTCTATTATGTTAAATAATTCAATAATTAGCATAGTGGTTAGTTGTAACAATCAGCTAAATAAAATTTCTTAATTTTTTTTGTAGAATCTTGTAATCTAAATTAGACTTATGATATAATAAAAATGAATTACATAAGATTGAATTTAAAGAGGGATAAACAATGAAACAACAATTTAAAGAAGAAATTGACAATAACGAAGAATTTCAAGGTCTTATACAAGAATTAATAACAAATAATACAGTTCAACAAATGAAAAATTATAGGCAACACTATGAAACTACATGTTTTGACCACTGTTATGTAGCATCATATTATTGCTATCTAATATGTAAAAAGTATCATTTAGACTATAAGTCTGCAACTAGAGCTGCCATGTTACACGATTTATTTTTATATGATTGGAGAATTAAAAATGGTAGAAAAGGCTTTCATGCCTTTACACATGGTAAGCTTGCTTGTAAAAATGCCTGTGAATTATTTGAACTAAATCCTAAAGAAAAAGATATAATTACAAAACATATGTGGCCAGTAACACCAGCACTTCCAAAATATGCTGAAGGTTTTATTTTAACACTTGTAGATAAATATTGTGCTATATCTGAATCTTTAGAAGTTATAAAATCACAACTATTTATGAAAAGAGCCTTTCGTTATGTATATTTATTCTTAAGTTTAATTATAATAAAAATATAGAAAATGGGAATAAGTAGTGTGAGTGCTACCACTTTACATACACAGTTTTTACTGTGAGAATGCGGGTGGTGCTATATGGTAAAACAAGCAATGTTAATGATAATATACTTCCTTTTCTACGGTTTTGTAGGAATGACTATTATAGCATTTGCCTTGATTATTGCAATAGTAGTAATTTTGAGCAAATAATAAAAGCATCACATTATGCTTTGTCGAGCTATGTGGTGTTTTATCAATTCTATTGGTAACATACATTTTCATTTTCTATCTTTATTAGACAGTCATTTTCATATCTTGTCAAATATAACTTTTTCACATTTTTTATTGTATTAAAACTATTCAATCTAGCTTACAACTTGTAATTTTGCAGTTACTTTATATCTTTTTCATTGTCTTTCCAAAAATCATAAATTATACTAGCTAGTTTTATTGGATTATCAATATTTACTTCGTGTCCTGCATTTTCTATAATCTTAAATTTACTATTTTGTATAACCTTATTCAGTTGTTTTGCACTTTTCATATTTATATTATCTTTTTCCTTTTCTCCACATATAATTAGTGTATTACTTTTTATATTTGGTGCTTTGTCTGGAATAGATAAATTTTTCATTGAATCTAGTAAACTAATCATATCTCTTTTAGAACAACCCATCTTTTCAAATATCCTTTTAGGCATGAATTTGTAAATAATATTTTGTATAGTAAATATGGTTTTTGGTATTTCGTATGGTGTCCCTATAAGTATTATTGAATTTATTTTTTCTGGAAATTCTGTTATATAATCAATGGCTAATACTCCACCTAAAGAAAGCCCTACTAGGTTTATTTTCTCGTTAAAACTGTTACAATAATCAGCAAATGTTTTATACATATTGTCATAATTTACTTGATAATTCTTTACAATAGAAAATAGATTTGGTGTTTCTACATTTATTCCATTATTATTTAATTGATTTTTAATTTCATTCCAACTTTTTGCATCTTGCCCTAGTCCGTGAACTAAAATATTTATCATTTTTGAATCTCCTCTACTTATTGTAGTTTAACAATTACTTTGTATTTTCTTCTATTGCTTTTTTACTATTTCGATATAATGAATTAAAAACTAATTCTATAAGCATTGGTATAATTGCATAACCTGCATTATCTACTTTTTCAGTAAGACATAAAAATGCTCCAATAAAAGTTAATATACAAAATACTATACACAAACTAAAAAAAATATTTTTTTTCATGGTTTCTCTTTTTAAATTAAACATATATATATTCTCCCCTAAATTGTATTTTTTAAGTTATTTTGTATTTTCTTCTATGGCTTTCTTACTATTCCTATATAATGCAAATGATATAATAAATACTAAAAAAGGTTGAACTACTAATTTTACTGGGCTTTCATTTATAATAAATTTTACTGGGCTTTTATCTCCCATTATAGTACACATTAATCCTGCTACAAATATAAATGCTGATATGATGGATAAAGTTAAAAATATATTTTTCTTCATTTTTTCTTTTTTTAAATTAAACATTTTAATTCACACTCCTAAATTGTAATTGCACTAAACTGCTACCGCAGTGGTCGTTTAAGTTAGTATAATACTAAATACGAAAATTTGCTATTAATTTGAGAATAAAAGCTTGTAAATATTGAAATATCAAGAAAAACTCTTTAAAATTAGTAGTTCAACCTTTTTTAGTATTTATTATATCATTTG
>CAQPRV010000034.1 GCA_948857205.1 uncultured Clostridia bacterium | reverse complement strand
CCCGAAAACAGGACCATTTATGACTTTTGTTTTAGAATTTGTATGACTACTACAGTCGCATTCGTAATTTATTCTAAATGGATAATAGTGTAGTTTTGAACGTGAAATAGGCGCATTTTATATGATTAGAATTTTTTAATATTTGTAAGGCAGCCGAGAATTTGAATAAATATTTTAGATATTTTGCTTCCCATTATTTAATTATCTGCCCTAAAAAATCAAGATTTGTAAGACTTAGGTAGCTAAATTCAATAGCTTTTATTAAATTATAACGTTTACTTACAAAAAGTCGAAATTTGGAGCTTTTTGTAATAGCTTAAAATCTCATACCACTTTAATAAAACTATTGACTAAAACACAATCTTAGGGTATTATAATATATATGCAAAAAAAAGAAATGAGGAATTTAAAGTATGTTATGTTCAGAATGTAATAAAAATCCAGCAATACTTTTTTACAAAAAAATAGAAAACGGAAAAGAAACTCTAGAAGGATATTGTTACAATTGTGCAAAGGAAAAAGGAATAAACCCAAATGAAGTATTGTTTAGACAAAGCGAAATATTATCAAAAGATAAAGTAAATTTAGAAGATATGACAAAACAATTTGAAAGTATATTTAAAGATTTCGCAGAAAACATTAATTTAGAAAATATTGAAGACTTCGAAGGTGCAATAACCTTTGATGCATCACAAAATAGTGATGAACTTGAAGATGGAAATTCTCCCAAAATAACAGGAGCTGCAATTCCATTAGGTTCAATCTTTGCAAATATGTTTTCAGGCAAGAAATCAAGTGAACAACAAGAAGAAGCAGGTTCATCCAAAAAAAGAATAAAAGTAGAAAAAAAGAAAAATGTAAAAAGCAACAACAAAAAGAAAAAGTTTTTAGATACGTTTGGAACGAACCTTACAATTAAAGCAAAAAATAAGGAATTAGATATAGTAATTGGAAGAGATAAAGAAATACAAAGAATAGTACAAATATTAAATAGACGTTCTAAAAATAATCCATGTTTAATTGGAGAACCTGGAGTTGGAAAGACAGCAATAGCACAAGGTTTAGCAATCAAAATTGCAAATCAAAACGTTCCTGCAAAACTATTAAACAAAGAAGTATACTTATTAGATATGACCTCAGTAATTGCTGGAACTCAATTCAGAGGACAATTTGAATCACGCATGAAAGGCATAATTGACGAATGCAAAGAATATGGAAATATTATTTTAGTAATCGATGAAATCCACAACATAATAGGAGCTGGAGATGGAGAACACTCTATGAATGCAGCAAACATCTTAAAACCAGCCTTATCTAATGGCGAATTACAACTTATTGGAACAACTACTCTAAAAGAATATAGAAAATATATTGAAAAAGACTCTGCCTTAGAAAGAAGATTTCAACAAGTATTAGTAGAAGAACCAAATATAGATGACTCAATTGGAATATTAGATGGAATAAAAAAATACTATGAACAATATCACAAAGTAAAAATCTCATCAGATGTAATACGTAGTGCAGTTATAATGTCAGAAAAATATATACATGACAGATTTTTACCTGATAAAGCAATAGACATTTTAGATGAAGCATGTTCAAGAATTAACTTAGAAAACAAAGACTTATTTAAATTAGAAATATTAAAACAAGAATTAATAAAAGTTCAAACAGAAAAAGAAGAAGTAATTGCAGCAGACTCAACAGAAGACTATCAAAAAGCAGCAGACCTAAAAACAAAAGAATGTCAATTAACAGAAGAAATAGATAAATTAACTAAGAAAACAAAGCCAAAGCAAATAACAATAGAAGATATTGCAAGTGTCATAGAAAGTTGGACTAAAATTCCAGTCAAAAAAATTACAGAAGCAGAAACACAAAAACTATTAAACTTAGAAACAAACCTACACAAAAGAATAATTGGTCAACAAGAAGCTGTAAGTAGTATATCTAGAGCTATTAGAAGAAATAGAGCAGGCTTAAAAAGCACAAAAAGACCACCTTCATTTATTTT
>CAQPRV010000033.1 GCA_948857205.1 uncultured Clostridia bacterium | reverse complement strand
TCTACCTAATATTTATTTTAAAGAGTTTTTCTTGATATTTCAATATTTACAAGCTTTTATTCTCAAATTAATAGCAAATTTTCGTATTTAGTATTATACTAACTTAAACGACCACTGCGGTAGCAGTTTAGTGCAATTACAAGTTGTCTGTGATATTAATATATAATATTTATAAAAGTACATTAAGTGCTAAGAAATTGGCATTATTAATGTATTTTTATTTTTCTAAAAATTTTATAAAATCTATTGACAGTTGAATATATATTCACATATAATGTAAAAAGTTGAATAATAGTTCAACTATAATAGCAAAATATTATTTGTAGTAGATTAAAACAAAATTTAAAAAGGAGATGATAATATGCAATTAGCAGTAGGTTTATTAATACCTTTTTTAGGAACTGTATTAGGATCAGCAATGGTATTCTTAATGAAGAATAAAATGAACAGAAAATTTGAAAAATTACTTTTAGGATTTGCTTCAGGTGTAATGTTAGCAGCATCAATATGGTCTTTAATTGTACCATCAATAGATATGGCAGAAGAACAAGGAAAAGTTGCTTGGATTCCAGCTAGTATAGGATTTTTGCTAGGAATTATGTTTTTGCTCATTTTAGACTATTTAATTCCTCATTTGCATTTAAAGAGTAGTAAACCAGAGGGAGTAAAATCTAAATTTAAGAAAACAACAATGATGTTACTTGCAGTAACACTTCATAATATACCAGAAGGAATGGCAGCAGGAGTAATTTTTGCAGGAGCAATGATTGGAAATACAGGAGTAACAATGGTAGGAGCATTTGTATTAGCCATTCGGACTTACAATTCAAAACTTTCCAGAAGGTGCAATTATATCAATGCCTTTAAAAAGTGAAGGAGTATCAAAACCAAAAGCATTTTTATATGGCTCTTTATCAGGAATAGTTGAACCAATAGGAGCAATAATTACAATATTACTTACAAATATGGTTGTATCAATATTACCTTATTTATTATCATTTGCAGCAGGAGCTATGATTTATGTTGTAGCTGAAGAATTAATACCAGAATCACATAGTGGAGAACACTCAAATATTGGAACAATTGGACTAGCTTTAGGCTTTGTTCTTATGATGGTATTAGATGTAGCATTAGGATAAAAATGGCTTATAAAAATACATTTAATATTAGTAAATTCTTGATATTTTAAATGTATTTTTATTTTTTTAAATTTTTTTATAAAAACTATTTACAGTTGAGTACATATTCACATATAATATAATTAGAGTTGAATAAACACTCAACCATCGCACCACAAACAAAAGAAAATAAGGAGGTAATAAATGGCTAGAAATGAATTTATATGTGATTGTAGTGTAATCCATCAAGATGTAGTTGATAAAACTACAAAAAATATGCCAGATGCAGATATGTTTAATAAACTTGCAGAATTTTTTAAAATTCTTGGAGATACAACTAGAGCAAAAATCTTATTTGCTTTAGACCAAAACGAAATGTGTGTATGTGATATTGCAAATGTTTTAGGAATGAGCAAATCATCTATCTCACATCAATTAGGAACTTTAAGAAGAAGTGGGATTGTTAAATGTAGAAAATCTGGAAAAGAAGTTTTTTATATGTTAGATGATGACCATGTAAAAGAAGTTTTTGAAATAGGTATCGAACATATAGAACATAAAAAATAAAAATTTGGAGGTAAAATAATATGAAAAGTAAATTTAAAATAAAAGGATTAGATTGTGCAAATTGTGCAGCAGAATTAGAAAGAGCAATACAAAAATTAGATGGAGTAGAAAGTGCAAATATAAGTTTTATGACACAAAAAATGGAACTTGAATATGATGAAACAAGAAAAGAAGAAATTATACAAAATGTAAAAAAAGTTATTAAAAAAGAAGAACCAGATGTAACAATAGAAGAAGTCTAGGAGGTTGTTACTATGAAAAAAAAGGGAATTAAGATTATAATAGCACTTGTATTATTTTTTATTGCACTTATAATCAATTTTAATAATGAATGGATAAATAATACAATATATATTATATCTTATATCATTGTTGGATTAGAAATCGTAAGAAAGGCAATAAGGAATATTACTAGAGGAAAAGTTTTTGATGAAAATTTCTTGATGACAGTTGCAACTATTGGAGCATTTGCAGTTGGGGAATTTCCAGAAGCAGTTGCAGTTATGCTATTTTATCAAGTGGGAGAATTATTCCAAAGTTATGCAGTAGATAAATCAAGAAAATCAATTTCAAGTTTAATGGATATAAGACCAGATTTTGCAAATGTAGAAAGAAATGGCAAACTAGAAAAAGTTGATCCAGATGATGTAAAAATAGGCGAGATAATCGTAATAAAACCAGGAGAGAAAGTTCCATTAGATGGTTATGTAATAGAAGGTAAGTCAAGTCTTGATACAAAAGCATTAACAGGAGAATCTTTACCACGAGAAGCAACAGAAGGAGAAGAAGTATTAAGTGGTTGTATAAACTTAAATGGTGTTATAAAAGTAGAAGTAACAAAAGAATATGGAGAATCAACAGTAAGTAAGATATTAGATTTAGTTGAAAATGCAAGTAGTAAAAAATCAAAATCAGAAAACTTTATTACAAAATTTGCACAATACTATACACCAATAGTTGTTATTATTGCAGTAATTATTGCAATATTACCACCACTTATCATAAAAGATGCAACATTTTCAGATTGGTTATATAGAGCATTATCATTCCTAGTAGTATCTTGTCCTTGTGCATTAGTTATTTCAATACCATTAAGTTTCTTTGGAGGAATAGGTGGAGCATCTAAAATGGGTGTTTTAATAAAAGGAAGTAACTATTTAGAAGCTATTGCAAATACAGAAATAGTTGTATTTGATAAAACTGGAACATTAACTGAAGGAGTTTTTGAAGTACAAAAAGTTAAAGCAATAGACATAAGTGAAGAAGAATTACTAAAAGTTACAGCATATAGTGAAAATTACTCAAACCATCCTATTGCACTATCTGTAAAAAAAGCATTTGGCAAAGAAATTGATGAAAAACAAATTGTAAAAACACAAGAATTATCAGGACTTGGAATCGTTGCAAGAATTGGAGAACAAGATGTATTAGTAGGAAATGAAAAATTAATGAATGAAAGACAAATTAAATTTACAAAATGCAACGATATAGGAACTATTTTATATGTAGCAATCGAAAGAAAATATGTAGGATATATAGTAATCGCAGATAAAATAAAAGAAGATTCAGTAAAAGCAATAGCAAATTTAAAGAAAAATAATATAAAACAAACAGTAATGCTAACAGGAGATAGAAAAAATGTTGGCGAAAGTGTTGCAAAAAAATTAGGATTAGATAAAGTTTATGCAGAGTTATTACCAGATGGTAAGGTAGAAAAAGTAGAAAATCTATTAAAAGAAAAAAGTGAAAAAGGTAAACTTGCATTTGTAGGAGATGGAATAAATGATGCACCAGTTTTAGCATTAGCTGATATAGGTATAGCAATGGGAGGTTTAGGATCAGATGCAGCAATAGAAGCAGCAGATGTTGTACTTATGACAGATGAACCATCAAAAATAGTAAATGCAATTCATTTATCAAAGAAAACAATGAGAATTGTTAGAGAAAATATAATATTTGCTATTTTTATAAAGGTACTTGTTCTAATTTTAAGTGCATTTGGATTATCAACTATGTGGGAAGCAGTATTTGCAGATGTTGGAGTTTCTGTAATTGCTATCATAAATGCTTTAAGAGTATTAAGAGTAAAAAACAAATAAAAATTTTTAAAAAGCTACTATTTTGAAGTAGCTTTTTTATAATGTAATATAAATTAAAAGCATTGAAAAACCAAACAATATTCTTATATACCCTCTTATTTACAATATACCCCTAATAGGTATATAATATATATTTAGAAATTAAAGAATGGAGATTTAGCAAAATGAAAACAGAATATGAAAGTAATTATACAATAAGCTATACAGAGGTAAATCAAGAACTAGAATTAGGTTTAACAAACACAATAGATATAGTACAAAGTATTGCAACAGATTATTTCACATCATTTGGAAGTGATAATAAAACTGTTAAAGATAAAAGTAATGCATTATGGGTATTATCTAAAACAAAAGTCCATTTTGATAAATTACCAAAATGGAGATATTTTGTATTAGGAAAAAGTTATACAACAAAAGTTAAGCCAATTCGTATTGAAATGGAAACTATTTTTAAAGATGAAAAAGATGAAATTTTATTTGGAGCAAGACAAGAAGTTTGTGCAATAGATTTAGAAACAAGAAAAATAGATACGATTCATTATCCTAAAGATATGGGAATAAGAAAAGCAGTTGATCAAGAATCATATTCCAAATTAAATGAAATATTTTCAGAAAAAGATTTTGTATATGAACAAAAAATATATTCAACAGACATTGATTATAGTAAACATACCAATAATGCATCCTATGTAAGATTTATATCAAATCTTTTATCGTGTGATTTTCTTGATAAAAATCAAATAACAGATTTTGAAATTCATTATTTGAGTGAAACAATAGAAGGGCAGATTCTAAAAATTTACAAAAAAGAAAGAACACAAGAGATGGAAATTCTAATAAAAGAAAATGATAGAGAAATCATAAGAGCAATTTTAAAATATAAACTTAAAAATAGTTAATTAAATTTTATTACTAAACTCTCAAAATGGCTATATTGTAGTAAGAAAACACATATACCCCCTTATTTACAAAATACCCTAGTAGGTATATAATATGAAAGGTGATGGTATTGATGGATAAGAAAAAAACACATAGAAGTGAAGATGAAAAAAAGATTATTACAAATCGAATTAATCGAATTGAAGGTCAATTACATGGTGTAAAAAAAATGGTTCAAGAGGACATTTATTGCAAAGATGTGTTGGTTCAATTATCTGCTATTGAAAATTCAGTAAAAAGTTTATCAAATCATATATTGGAAAATCATCTATATAATTGTGTAACAAAGGATATAGAAGATGGTAATATAGATATTATTGATGAATTAATAGCATTATTTAAAAAATTTAATAAATAAAGGAAAGGATTGATGTTAAGTGAAAGAAACACAATTTAAAGTAAATGGTATGGTTTGTGAGGGATGCGAAAATAGAGTGAAAAATGCTTTATCTACACTAGATGGAGTAGAGAGTATAGAAGCAAGTCATAAAACAGGAATTGTTACAGTAATATCAAATAAAGAAATTGAAAGGTCAGTTATAGAAGAAAAAATTAACGATCTTGGATTTGAAACTGTAAAGGAAGATTAAGAATGAAAAAAATAATTTTATCAATAGATGGAATGACTTGTTCAGCTTGTTCAAATGGATTAGAAAAGTATTTAAACAAGCAAAATGGAATAATTGAAGCAAATGTCAATTTAGTTATGGCAAATGCTACGATTATTTATGAGGAAAATATACTAGAAAAAAGCAAACTAGATGAATTTATAAAACAAGCAGGTTTTAAAAGTCTTGGAGAGTTTAAAGAAATAAACACTGAAAACAGAAACAAGAGAGAAAAAATTAAATTCATCATCTTTACAATTTTAGCAATTATACTAATGTATATATCTATGGGACACATGATTAACTTACCTATTTTTAATTTTTTAGATGTGAAATCTAATCCGATAAATTATACAATATGCTTATTTTTGTTTGCTATAATTTTTATGATTTATGGCTATGATATTTTAAAAAATGGATACAAAAATTTAATTCATAGAACACCTAATATGGATACTTTAGTAGGCATTGGAGTATTGAGTAGCTTTTTATATAGCATTTATAGTATGATTATGATTATAAAAGGTTATTCAGAAAATATACAAAATTTGTACTTTGAATCTACTGCTATTGTTATATATTTTATAAAATTAGGTAGATATTTAGATGGAATCAGTAAAGATAAAACAAAAGATGCTATTCAAAAGTTAGTAAAAATGACACCCAATAAAGCTACAATTAAGGTAGATGGTAAAGAAAAACAAGTTACATTAGATGAGATACATAAGGGAGATATTGTTATTTGTAAACCTGGAGAAAAAATTGCAGTTGATGGAGAAATATTAGAAGGAACAGCACACTTTGATGAGTCATTTATAACTGGAGAAAGCAAACCATCAAATAAAATGAAAGGCGATAAGGTTATTGCTGGAAGTATAAATTATGATGGATATGTCGAGTATAAAGCTGAAAGAATTGGAAAAGAATCTACAATATCAGAAATCGTAAGATTAGTAGTAGAGGCAAGTAATACAAAAGCTCCAATTGCTAAAACTGCAGATACTGTTTCTGGATATTTTGTACCAACTGTTATAGCTATCGCAATCTTAACATTTATTGTTTATTTAATAATGGGATATGAATTTTCTAACAGCTTAATAAGATTTGTTACAATATTAGTAGTTGCTTGTCCTTGTAGTTTAGGATTAGCAACACCACTTGCAATAGTTGTATCAGAAGGCTTATGTGCAAGTAATGGAATTTTAGTTAAGAAAAGTGAAATACTTGAAAATGCACAAAAAGTAGATACTATTGTATTTGATAAAACAGGAACACTAACTTATGGAAAATTAAAAATATCAGAAATAAGAAATTATAGCGATATAGAAAAAAATATACTATTGCAATTAGTAGGAAGTATTGAAAGCAAATCAACACATCCAATAGGAAAAGCATTTGAAAACTATTTAGAAGAAAACAATCTTGAAAAATTAGAAGTTAAAGAATTTGGAAGTGTAACAGGTCTAGGAATTATAGGAAAAGTAAATAATCAAAAATTAATACTTGGCAATTCTAAAATATTAAAAGAATACAATGTTGAGAATGTATATAGCAAAGATGAAGAAGAACTTACTAAAAAAGGAAATAGCATTGTATATGTAGCAAATGAAAATAAAATACTAGCACTAATTGGAGTAAATGACATTGTAAGAGAAAATGTAGTAGAAGTTATAAAAGAACTAAACAGAAATAAAGTAGAAACTATTATGCTAACAGGAGATAACAAAGAAACAGCTGAAAAGATTGCAAAAGAAATAGGAATAACTAAAGTTATTTCAAATGTATTACCATCTGAAAAAACACAAGTTGTAAAAGCTTTAAAGGATCAGCACAAATATGTGATGATGTGTGGAGATGGAATAAATGATAGTCCTGCTTTAGCAACAGCCAATATTGGTGTAAGTGTAAATAGTGAAACAGATATAGCAATGGATTCATCTGATGTAATATTAACTAAAAATAATTTAGGAAGTATTTTAAATCTAATAAAAATTAGTAAAAAGACAGTTAAAAATATAAAACAAAATCTATTTTGGGCATTTTTTTATAACTGTTTAATGATTCCAGTAGCAATGGGATTATTTACGAATTTTGGAATTTCTATAAATCCTATGCTTGCTAGTATTGCTATGATGTTTAGTAGTATAACTGTAATATTAAATACTTTAAGATTGAAGAATACTAAATTGATATAGAACTATTGTAAATTAATAAAAAATATTAGTAAATAAACTATAAGAATGCAGACAGATAGTTTTGAGAATTATCTGTCATTTATATTATAATCATCTCGATAAATTACAATTTTGAAAGGAAGCAAAATATGTATTATCCAAAACAGATACCATATTTATTAGATAAAGAATTTAAGGAAAATATAGAATATGTAGAATATAACATAAAAGAACTTGAAAATTATTGTATGTGTATTTGGACAATGAAATCAAAGAAAATATTAGACAAGACAATATCTAACAACATTTTGCCAGATGCTTGTATCGATATTGTAATAGATTTTATTAATAATACAATTTGTTTTGCAGGATTTAGTAAAGAAACAGAGGACTTTCAGTTAAATAAAAACATAGATTATATGGGAGTTAGATTAAAACCAAGTATATTCTATTTACTTTTTAATATAGAATCAGATAAAATAATGGATAATCAAATACAATTTAGCGATATAGAAAAAGAAATTAGCATAAATAAAATATTAGATTTAAAAAATACAAATGAAAGAATAGAATATTTAAAGCATTATTTATTACAAAAAACAAAAGAGCAAAAAGAAATACCATTTATGAAAATAGTAGAAAAAATATATGAGAGTCCTAACGAGCAAAGTGTAACGAATATTGCAAAGGAATTTGGATATAACGAAAGAAATTTATATAGAGTTTTCAAAAGAAACTTTGGAGTGTCGCCAAAAGTATTACTAAATATATTAAGATTACATCTATGTTTGACTTTAATATTAGAGAATAAGATGAATTTAATAGACATTGCTTTATCTTGTGGTTTTTATGATCAATCGCACTTTATAAAAGAAATAAAAAGATATACAGGTATTTCTCCATTGAAAATAATAGATGACTATAAATAATTGTCCGTTTTTTACAATATTATTTTGAATTGTTTTCCTATAATCATACTGGAGGTAAAAATATATGTATGAAACAATAACAACCAATATTATGGTTAAAAATGTAAAGGAAACAATAAAATTTTATGAAGAAAAATTAGGATTCAAAAAAATATTAAGTGTTCCAGAACAAGGAGAAATATTAAATTTTGCTATTTTAAATAAAGATAAAATTTCTATAATGTTACAAGAACAAGAAAACTTAATTAGTGAATATCCAACTTTAAAAACTAATGAAATAGTACCAACATTTACACTATTTATAACTGCTAATGATGTTTTAGCAATATATAACGAATTAAAAGATAAAGTAGAAATTGCTAAAGAACTTCATAAAACTTTTTATGGTAAAGATGAATTTGCTATATTTGATAACAATGGAAATGTATTAACAATCTCTTGTTAAAATTAAAGGACAGACTAGAAATAGTCTGTTTTTTAGTATATAATGATAAAGATAAATGAAATATTGTATGGGAGATGGTAAAGTGAATATTTTTAAAAAGAAAAAAGAAGAAATAAATAAACTAATTGATTATGAAGGTAATGATGGTTGTATGGCAACAAATATGATTACAGTAGAGGGATGGAAAGTAGGATATATGTATAGAGATGAACCTAGTGCAGTTTTTCCAGACAGTGGGTGGAGATTTTTCAAAGGTGATGAAGATGAAAACTATAGTAACAATTCAAGCAATTATAAAATCTATAAATTGAATACTATTTGTAATTATGATGAATCTATTATTCCATATTTAGATATGCCAGTTGGAACTCATCTTATAAAAACAAAGAACAATAAATTTATTATAGATGATGGTAATCAAGAAATATTTATGACAAAGTAAAATTATAATTTAGGATTAGTCTGAATCACAAACAGACTAATTTTTTTTGATTTATATTGCAAAAAATAAAGTATTGTGATATATTGAACATATATTCAATGAAAAACAATTTAATAAAAAGGAAATAGAAAAATGACTAGAAAAGAACAAAAAGAAAATCGCCAAAAACAAATACTATTTAAGGCACTAGAATTATTTGTTATAAAAGGATATATGGAAACAAAAATTACTGATATAGCAAATAGCTTAAATATTAGTGTAGGATTATTATTTCATTACTATGAATCTAAAGAGCAATTATATTTAGAACTTGTAAAACTAGGATTAGAGGGAATGAAATCTCCACAAAAAATAGAATATAAAGAGCCAATAGAATATTTTGAGAAGTTTTTAAAAAATTTATTTGAAGCAATAGATAAAGAGCCATGGATCTGCCAAATGTTTTTATTGATGGCACAAGCACAAAAACAAGGTATTCCAGAGAATATTAGAGAATTAGCATTGTCTGTAAATCAAATTGAATTATCATCAAAAATAATTGAAGAAGGACAGAGAAATAGAACTATAAAAAAAGGAGATATTTTAGCTTTATCAAATGCCTTTTGGTGTAGTGTACAAGGAATTATGGAACGAAAAGTAAACTTTCCAAAAATTCCTCTACCAGAAGTTAGTTGGATATTAGATATTTTAAGAGAAATATTATAAATATTATTAAATTTGTAGAAGTGAAAGGAGAAAAATATGGAGAATTTTGGATTTTCAATGTTATGGTATTGGGTAGCATATTTTATAGTTACAGACATAGGGGTATTGCATACTATTTTTAATATTAAGGTTTTAAAAATGAAATCAATGAAAGAAAGTAGTGGTATGGGAGAAGGATACGAAAAAACAAAGCCTTGGCATACTCTCTATAATATAATCATATTTCCTATCTTTGCATATCTATATTTTAATGGATTAGAAGTAGTAACTTTATCAAATGTCATTGCTACATCAATTATTTGGGGAACAATAACAGTAATATTTGATTTAGTGGGATGGGTGCTAATCAAACATCCTTGGTCTTTATCATTTAAAGAATTTTATATTGATTATCAGCCTTGGATAACTCTAATATATATAACAATATATACTAGTCCATTTATAACTTATGGAATTATGAACTTATTATAATATAAATATGTAATTGAAAAGTATTTGTTTTTAGTGTTATAATCATCTCGAGAAATTACAATTTTGAGAGGTGTTAAATAATGAGTAAATATGAGCCATTATGGAAGTATTTAAAAGATAATCATAAAGAAAATTATAAATTATCTTATGAAAAAATTAAAAATATTTTAGGGTTTGACATAGATCATTCGTTTTTAACATACAAGAAAGAATCAAAAGAATATGGATATGAAGTTGATAAAATATTAATGAAGGAAAAGATTATAATTTTCAATAGAATATGATTATAATTTTATAAAGGTACGAAAAGCAGAGAATATCTGCTTTTTTTGTACCCATAAATAAATATTTTAACAAAAATATTGACAAGTGTTATATGGTGTTATATACTGTATAACAAGGAGGCGATAATATGAAGATGATTATTAGTAATAGCAGTTCCGTTCCGATATATGAACAAATAAAAAAGTCTATTATAAATCAAATACTAGAGGGAGAACTGAATGAAGATGAGCTATTACCATCTATCAGAGTATTAGCACAAGATATAAAAATAAGTGCTATGACTATAAAAAAAGCCTATGATGAATTAGAAAAAGAGGGATACTTAAAATCTATACAAGGAAAAGGAACTTTTGTAGCACCTAAAAATACAGAACTTGCAAAAGAACAGGCACAAAAGGATATAGAAAAATATATAGAGAAAATAGTTGCTATCTCCAATAGATTCGAGATAGATGAAAATGATGTGATCGAAATGTTTAAAATGATTTATGGGGAGGATAAGTAAATGGAAAATATTATTGAAATTAAAAACTTAAAAAAGAAATATGATGACAAATTTGAACTTGGTAAAATAGATATATCAATACCAAAAGGAGTTATTGTAGGTCTTATTGGAGAAAATGGAGCAGGAAAAACAACCTTGATTAAGTCAATGCTAAATATTATAAAGATTGATAGTGGAGAAATAAAAATATTTGGAAAGGATTATAAAAAAGAAGAAAAAGAAATAAAAGAAGATATAGGTGTAGTTTTAGATAATATGTTTTTTCCAGAATTATTAAATGCAAAAGATATAAATAATGCTATGAAGGATGTATATAAAAACTGGGATAGCGAATTGTATTTTTCTTATTTAAAAGAGTTTGATTTACCAGACAATAAACCTTTAAAATCAATGTCAAAAGGAATGAGAAAAAAGTTAGAAATAGTGGTAGCTATTTCTCATAAACCAAAACTACTAATATTAGATGAGCCAACAAGTGGATTAGATCCAGTTGTTAGATCCGAAGTATTAGAGATATTCCAAAAATTTATAGAAGATGAAGAACATTCTATATTATTATCAACACACATAACAAGTGATTTAGAGCATATAGCAGATGAGATTATATTTATTGATAAAGGAAAAAAAGTGTTACAAAAGTCAAGAGATGAGATAATTGATAACTATGGAATTTTAAAATGTGATATTGACTATTTTTCAAATATTGATAAAAAAGATATTATTGCATATAAGAAAACAAAATATGCTTATGAAATATTAGTTAGCAGTAAAGAGCAAGCAAATAAAAAATACAATGGATGTGTAATAGACAAAATTACACTCGAGGATTTAATGGTATTAGTAATTAAGGGGGAAAAAATATGTTAGGTTTAATAAAAAAAGATTTTTTACTTATAAAAGCAAATTTAAAATCAATGATAATTATATTTGTAATATATATAATGTTGGCATTTCAAGGCACATTAGATGTTACATTTATAATTCCACTAATTGGAATAATGTTATTTATATCAACATTTAGTTATGATGATTTTAATAATTGGAACTCCTATGCAGTAACCTTGCCAGATGGAAGAAAAAATGTAGTTAGAGCCAAATATATAGCTTCAATAATTTTAACGATTATTTTAGCAGTTGTTGCTTTGGTTATAGGTGTAGGAATCGGTTATACAAAGACAAATAGCATAAATTTAGATGAAATTATTTCATCACTAATTGGAACGATGTTATCAAGTGTTATTATAATTTCTATGCTTTATCCAATAGTTTTCAAATTTGGAGCTACAAATGGAAGAATAATATTATTTGCAGTAGTATTTGGAATAGCAGGGATAGGAGCTTTAATTGCTCAATTTATAGATATGACACCTATTATAAATATAATAAATGGATTAGATAACTATTTACTTATAGCTATTCCAATAATTTCTATAATATTATTAGGTATTTCATATCTAATATCAAACAAAATATATCAAAGTAAAGAATTTTAAGAATATAACCTACGAAAGTAGTTTATATATAGTAACTCTAAACAAAACACTTTTTGAAGGAGGAATTATTATGAATAGTAAATTATCTTATGATGGAAAAGAATTACACGAAATGACACAAGAAGAATTGAAAGAGCAAGTAGAAACTAACAAAAAGAGAATCGTTCGCAACAGTTTATTTGTTGCAACAATTACAGGAGTAAGTTTATTTGCTTGCCCACCAGCAGCATTGCTTACACTTAGTATTGGTGTAGTTAGAAGAAACTGGATACTAGAAAATAATAAGGAAATTCAAAAAGAATTAACCAACAGATAAGATGATTTTTTGTTTGTAAGGAATGAGAGTCTAGTAATGAACTATACCTCAAAAAGTAGAGTCCAAAAAGGGGATGTTTCAAAAAACAATAAATTTAATTTGATTTATTGTTTTTTTCTTCATGCTTTTTCTTAAATTCCATTGGAGTTAAATATCCTAATCCTTTTTGGATACGTTCATTATTATAATAATATATATAATCTATAATCTCTTGTATTAATGATTTATCATTTGGTATATCAATAGTTTTATTATAAATTAACTCTGATTTTAAAGTTGAAAAAAAACTTTCCATTGGTGCATTATCTATAGGATTTCCTTTTCGGGACATACTTTGTAAAAAGTTATTTTCTTTTAGTATTTTTTGTACAATTGGATTAGTATATTGAAATCCTTGATCACTATGAAAAAATGTACCATATTCTATTGCTTTATCTTTTACCTGATTAATAGTATCTATTACTAATTTTAAACTAGGACTATAGTTTATTTCTAGAGCTTCTATAACATGTGTATACAAATCTTTTATCATAGATAAGTATACTTTTTTTCCACTTTTTTTAAATTCTGATATATCTGTTGCTAATTTGTCATATGGTATACTTGCTTCAAAATTTCTATTTAATTTATTTTTAGCATAATTATTTTTACTTTTTCTATTTTTTCGTATTTTAGGTCTAACTACTGATTGAATACCATATTTGTTCATTAATCTTGCAATACGTTTATGATTATATTTTTTATGATATATCCTTTCATATTCATGAGTCATCCTTTCTGAAACCATTCTATATTTATGCTTTATTTGTAATGTTTTTAGATTACTTATAATTTCTAGCTCTTCTTTATTTATTATATCTTTATTTTTTAACCATTTATAATATCCAGATTCACTAATTTTTAATATATTGCATAAAAAGTTTATTGCATATTTTTCTTTTAATTCATAAATTACTTGGAATCTTATATTTTTCTTTGTATCGTCAATATTTCCAATGTTTTTTTTAGAATATTTCTTTCTGCCTTAACATATTCTAATTCTTCTTCTATACTATTAAAACTATTGTTTTGTTTTATATTGTTATTTTTTTTAACCTTTTTCTGTAAAGCTTTTTCTCCGCCTTCTTTATATTGTTTACTCCATAATAACACTCTATTTTTACCACAATTAAATTTTTTCTAATTCTGTTTGTGAATCTGTAACCATATTACCACCTTATCTATAATTTCAATTTTAACTCTTAATACTAGCGAAGCGAAGTATTAAGAAAGAGCAAAATTTTATTTTTCGACCGAATATTATGGCATTTTCTTTATGCCTAATGTTCGCTAGCTTGACATTTTCTTATGACTAATTATAAAAATTATGGCATTAGTAAGACTTCGACTATAATTAAAATATAAACTATTAAAAAGAATAAACTTAAAGTTATTCTACTTTGTAATACAACTTCCTTAAAATTGATTTTGAGGCTTAATTGAATAGGAATAAATCAGCTACTTGTAATTTTATAACTATGAGTAGTTTTTTTGTTCAAAAGAGAAATGCAACACCTCTTAAAAAGTGTTTGGTGTGATGAGCCGATGCTATAAAGTTCATTAGTATTAGTACTAACAGTCTATTGGTACAAAGTGCGTGAGTGAGATTTTACAATGACAGACTCACAATAATAAAAGAGTATGGGAGGCAAAACTTGAAAATGGATTTGTAATTGTAAAAGTTTGGGCAAGTATGAACAAAGATGTAAGGTAATACAAAATAATTTTCAATTATTTTGCATACTTAGGCTATAACAACTAAAAGTTTAACAGCCTAAGCATCAGCAATTACAGTAGCTATTGGCTACTTACTAGACTACCTATGAAACGAAGCGACTGATCGACGGTTTCTAAAATATTGATGTTAGAATAGATATATAGACACAAAATTGTCAATAATTTTTGAAAATGTCCCAAAAATTTCTAAACATTAACGGAAAAATATTTTCCGCTAAATTATACATTTTATTATATCAATCTTGAGTCTTTCCGCTCTCCGCAGAGGCAGGCTCAAGATTTAATTTTTGGGTATTAAAATCTATTTTTTGCCCATAATATAACTAGGCGATAGATTTAATTAAGATATTTCGTCATCTTGGTTAAGCATATACATGTTCTGTATGTGCTTTTTCTAATTGCATCTTAAATGATGCTAACTTCCAAGGATGTGTCATTGGGGGTATATACTTTTTCTTTTCTTTTTTTGGTTCTGTAATTTTATCAAATTCTTCGGAATATTTTTTATGTGACTCTAGTTTTCTTAATTCATATAGTTTTTCATCAATAGTTACCAGTAAGTCGTCATTAAAAGCTTTGATTACAAGGCATTCTGTCTTCGCTCTAAAGCATTTTAACTCATTATTTTCATATGGCTGATAATATTCATTTTTGAATTTTATACTATTACCATTATCAATCTTTCTAGGATTTAAAACAGCAAGAGTATAATTGATTTTTTCTGGTGTAGGACATATTTCATATACTGACTCAAATTTTTTGTAATCTAAAGCAAATTTAGCATTGAATTTTGGCACAAATATATTAATTAAATAGTCATTTGCTCCTTCAATGGTTGTAATATTATTTAATCTTAGTTCGTTTATCAGTCTACCTTGAAAAGTTCCATTATCTCGTTCAATAAGTCCTTTAGCTTGAGAAACACTTGTTGTATCTATATCAACGCCTAATTGTTTACAGGCATATCCAAATTGTGTTAAAACATTTTTATTAGATGTACGTTTATCTTCGTTTAGCTTATTATAATTAAATACAGTTCTATTATCGGTTTTGAATAGACTAGGAATACCATAATTTACCAATATTTGATAAAACACATGATAATAGCCATTCAAGGTTTCTTGCCAATCAAAATATGCTCCAGCAATATGATTTGTAGCCTTATCAGTAGCTAAATGAAGGCAAGCTTTTACATCTCTAAACCATAGATGAGAAGAGCCATCTATCTCTGTTACTTCGCCAAAATATTTAGGTTTTTCGCCTCTTGGGTGAGAGTCCTCTAAAGAAACTTTATGATTTACAATAATTTCAATTTCATCTTCTGACTTGTCCTTTAATTTCTTTTCTTTTTCTAGTTTTTCTCTAGCTAGTCTTCTTTTGGTAGCTTTTCTAGCTTTAGGAGAACGAATACCATTTTTCATTAAAGTTGTATAAACAAAGGTATATGAAACACTAAATTTTTCTTCCTCAAGCAAATAATCATAGAAATGTCTAAAATTAAACCCTTGATATTTATTACGATAAAGTAGTATAATGGAATCGGAGATTGTTTTATCTAAGGTCTTAGCGGGTTTCTTTGATCGGTTGCCATGCACAAAGCCGAGATTCACCTTTCTCACTTTTGTCACCTCTGTGACTTAGTGTTATCATTTTGGAACATTTTTAAAAGTTATTACTTAAGACATTCTCATAAATTAATCATATTTCAAATGAATTTTTTTCGTTAAATATTTGACAATTCTAGTTTTAAGTAGTACAATATAAGTAGCTTAAAAATTGACTAAAGTTCTGCAAAAGTCATATAGTTAGAAAGAGATGCAATGGAAGAAGGCATCTCTTTTGTTTTGCATAAAAAAATAAAGGAGTAGCAAATGGAAGTTACTACCCCTTTATGATTAGATATGTACTAATCTTTGCTTTGACCATTTTGTTCATTAGCCTTTGCTTTTTGTTTCTTTTCAGATTCAATAAGCATTTCAACTAACTTCAAAATTAGTTCTGCATTGGTCATATCGCTTCACCCCTTTCAAAAAGATTTCCTTTGAGAAAAGGATGTTCTCATTATACTTTATTTTCTAATATTTTACAATAAATTTTAAAATTTTTTGTAACTGATTATAAACATCATCTTATGTTATCCAACATCAAAAAGTCGGAAATTTTTTTATTTTAAAACAGGATTGTATTATTTTTCTATACTTTTGTATAACTTTTTGATATAATCTGTACTAGACAAGTAGTAAGTGTGCGCCCAGCAAAGGGTAAGTAATCTAATGGGTGGAAATCCCGTCTGGCTAAGGTCTAACCAACCACCAGTAGCGAGTTTTGTGCTTATGGCAGTAATGTTATGAGTAAAGCGTAAATAGTGAGAAAGTAGGGTTAAAAGGCAATTCAGCCCCGAAATGTTATAAAAGTCAATACCAAAATTACCAAAAAAGGGAAAATAATTTTTACCAATTTAGACACCATAGATTTAGTATTGTTAATATTTTCTAATTTAGACATCATATCTTTAATTCGATAAGATTCTCCTGCAATATTAAAAATATATGAGTGATGTAATAGTCTATCTAATATTGCATTTGCTAGTACATTATCATTAAACAATTCGCCCCATTTAGAAAAAGTTTGATTTGTTGTTATTATTGTTGAACTTTTTTCATAT
>CAQPRV010000032.1 GCA_948857205.1 uncultured Clostridia bacterium | reverse complement strand
TATTGCAGGAGAATCTTATCGAATTAAAGATATGATGTCTAAAATGGAAAATATTAACAATACTAGTGGTTAATCTATGGTGTCTAAATTGGTAAAAATTATTTTCCCTTTTTTGGTAATTTTGGTATTGACTTTTATACAATAAAGGAGCATATTATCATTTCAGAGAGTTATCAGATGAACTATGCAGAGAATATGGACTAACAGTAATTGAAAAGCCAGCAGGAAAAACACCGAGAAGTATATATTTTGCAGAAAAAAGAGGAGAACCAATAAAGTATAATGTAATAAGAAAAACTATTGATGAAACAATGCAAATGTGTATAAATTATGGGCAGTTTAAAAAGATAATGCTTAAAAAAGGTTATATAATTAATGATGATTACAATAGGAAATATCCAACGATTCGTTCAATAAATGATAAAAAAGCAGTAAGGATGTATCATTTAGGAGAACAATATTTGCCAAAAAATATTGCAAATAAAATTGAACACAATCCATATTATTATCAAAATAGATATATGGAATTTATACACCCTAAAAAGAAAAAGCAAAAATACAAAGTTTATAAATATAAAGGTAAATTCAAAAATATTAGTAAAATGAACGGAATTGATGTATTATTTTTATTACTGTTTCATTTATTAGGATTACTACCAAAGCGAGAAAACTATCAACCACTATCTCCAGAAATGAAACAAGAAGTAAGGAAAATGGAACGATATTCTAATGAAATTAGACTTATTGTAAGTGAAAAACTAAAAACAATAGAAGATGTAAAAGGTTATATTGAACAAACTGAAAAAGATATTGAAGATGTTACTAATTTAAGGCAAAAATATAGAAATAAGCTAAGAAATTGCACAGATGATAACTTAATAAAGGAATATAAAACAAAGCGAGATGAATGTACTACAATACTAAATAAGTATAGAAAAAATTTGAAAATAGCAAACTATATTTTAGAAGATACACCAAAGGTTAAAGAAGTAATACAAATTGAAATGCAAATGAAAAATGGACAAAAAGATATTACTAAAACAAAGAAAAAAGATAGAAATTTAAACAGATAATATGTAAAGAGGTTGTTATATAACAAGTAACAGCTTCTTTTACATTAATTTTTGGAAATAATTGTTTTTATACTGATTTTATGATATAAATAAGTAAAATAGAAATTTGTAAGGAGAAAATGATGTTAAGAGCATATAGTGTGTTTAAAGATTTGGATAAAAAGGCGTGTGAAATATTAACAAATACAGGAATAAAATTAGAATTATCAACTTACGAAGAAAGACCTAATAAAGAACAATTATTAAAATTATTACAGGACTATGATATTTTAATAATTGGTGTTAAAGAAAGACTTACAGAAGATATGCTAAAAGAAATAAACAATAAGAAAATAATAGCAACTTTATCAATAGGAGTAGATCATATAGATAATAGTTTCTTTGAATCAAATTTAATTAAAGTCATTAACTGCCAGACATCAAATGTAATATCAGTAGCAGAGCACATTTTCTCTTTAATATTAAGTTCAAAGAAAAGAATAATAGAGGCTAATGACATTGCCATGAATGGTGGAACAAAAAAGGACTTATCTATGAGAAGTAATGACATAAGTAATAGTACAATAGGAATAATAGGAGCAGGAAAAATATCACGAGAAGTAATAAAAATAGCAAAAGCATTTAATATGAAAATTAACTGTAATACTTTAAATCCAGAAAAACACAAGGATTTGTTAAAACAAGGTGTAGAATTTTTAAGTTTAGATGAGTTATTATCTAATTCAGATATCATAACAGTAAATATTCCACTAAATAAAGAAAGCCAAAACTTAATATCAAAAGATAAAATTAAATTAATGAAGAAAACAGCAACATTTATAAACACATCAAGAGCAGAAATAGTAGATATGAATGAGTTAATAAGATATGCAGATGAAAATGTTGCTTTTAATGTAGGATTAGACATTGATGCAGAAAATTATAAAGAGATGTTAAATACAAAAAGAAATAATGTAATAGTAACACCACATATAGCAGGTGTAACAAAAGAAGCAATAAAAAGAATGGATGTTGAACTAGCCAATAGTATAAGAGAATATTTAGGAGAATGCTAATATGAGTGATATTAAAGTATTGCATGCTAATAAGGTACATAAAGAGTTTATAATACATGCTAATAGAATTATTAATAATACTAATGAAACAGAACAAACAAAAGGACTAGAATTGAATATAGATAAAGATTATTTTTGTGATAAACCTAAATTTAAATGTTTAATTGCAGAAATAGATAATAAACCAGTAGGTATGATTTTATATTCATATTTCTATTGGGCAAATGATGGAGAAGTATTATGGATTTCACAAATGTTTGTTGAACAAGAATACAGAAAATGTGGTGTATTCTTTAAACTAATAGAAAAACTAAGAGAAGAAAATGAAGATATAAAAATAGTATCATGTGCTACTGGAGATGAGAATAAGAGAATGCAAAAAATATTAAAGTATTATGGTGGGCATGAAATAAATTTAAAATTTTATTATAAGAAGGTGTAGATATGAATTTCAAAGATAAGGTGTTTTTAATAACAGGTTCTACTTCTGGAATAGGTCAAGGAATTGCAAAAGCACTATTAGAAGAAGGAGCAAAAGTTGTTATTAATTATGCGCATAATGAAGAAAATGCAAAAGAAACAAAAGAATTATTAAAAGAGTATCAAGATAGAACTTTATTTATAAAAGCTGATATATCAAATGAAAAAAATGTTATAGATATGTATAAAAAAATAGAAGAGAAATTTGACAAATTAGATGGATTAGTAAATAATGCTGTTTATGATAAAATCTTTGCAATAGAAGAATTGTCAGTAGAAGAATATAGAAAAGAATTAGATGTAAATGTTTGGTGTTAGAATAGATATATGGACACATTTTATGAGAGAGTGTATAATAAATTATGTATACTAAACTGAAAGGAGTGTGTCAAAAATGGCAACAAAAAAGTATGATGAAGATTTTAAACAAATGATAGTAGAATTATATG
>CAQPRV010000031.1 GCA_948857205.1 uncultured Clostridia bacterium | reverse complement strand
TACATATCTGATTTTGTCATGATTAAAATTGATTATTTATATAAAATAATTTAATAAAAAGATATAAAATTATAAAAATGAGATTTAAGTTAAAATTATAACTCAAATCTCATTTTTTGTTGGGACTTTTTTTACAGCCCCATTTTCTTTATAAAACTTTTACATCACTTATGAAAAGTTAACCTAGAATTAGTTTTACTAATATTAAAACAATTGCACCAGGAAGTCCCAATAATCCGAATGAGAATGCTAGTAAAAAAATTTAAACCAATATGAAAACTAAAAGTTGCACCAATTAAATTAATTATATAAATAACAATACCACCAAGAATAGAATTTAATATAATTTTTAGCAATTTTTGTAAAGGCAAAATAAATATTCTACCAAATATAAATAAAAAACATATACATGCTAAATATGTAATAATATTTGTATCCATTTTTATCAACTCCAAAAAAATGATAATAATTAAAATTATCTCAATATAAGATAATTAATTATTACCATTTGTATGTTAAATATCGGACAAATATTACTTATCCTACTTCCTCTCTTTCATTCCATAACTTAAATTTTAAATCATTTACCATATCTACTTGAATTCGTTTCTGTTTTGCTAATTTTATTAAATAATCTAACTTTGCTTGATTTGCTTTTATTTGATAAGAATAATAATCTACTAGATCTTCTTGTGCATACTCAAAATTTTTATTTGCTATTTTTAATTCTTCTCTTGTTTTTATTATACTCATTATTAATTCTCTTTCTTTTTCAAGTTCAGTTTTTTCTATTATTCTATTTTCTTTTATATATACTTCTTGCATAAATTTACCTCTTTTTCATAATATTTACAATTAGTATATTCATTTTGGATTATTTTATTCAATGCTGCTTTAAAATAATAGTTACTAGCTAATTGTTTACATTATAATTTTTCAAAATAAACTATTAACTAGAAATAAAATAACAAATTATTTTCTACAAAATACTTGTTTTTTTCGCCATTTTATAGGATAATATATATGTAATATTTTATAATTGAAAGGACTTTTGATGAAATATATAGATAAATTTATAAAAAAATTAAATACAGATAGAAATACTTTTGCAACTTATCTTTTTACACTAATAACAGTTTATTTAGCAATAGATAGAATAGTTGAAATGTTATTAATGATTTTTACTGGAGTATCGTACTCATATTGGGGACCAATAAAATATACACTTGCTTTAGCATGTCCTATGTTAGCATTTCTATTTTCAGGACCTTCAAAATTTTCAACATCAAAAAAACAAAAAGTTACACTATTTTACTTATATGCAATAGGTTTATATATAATAGCAATATCTATGTTTACTCAATGGCTTAATAGAGGTGCTTGGTTATTACTATTATCTGTACCAAATTATACAGAAATAATCACAGACTTTTCTGATTTAGTTACACGTGCATTTACAAATATTTCATTATACTTACCATTAACTACAATATATCCTTTATTCCATTGGCTATATTTTGATATTAACGATAGCAAAGATAGAACACGTTCTATTTGGGATTATGGTGGAATTGATTTATCAAAAACAAAAGATGGTATAGGACCATACACATGTGAATTATATTTTGGAAATGATGTAGAATCTGGAAAAAGTATATCATTTCCTGAAACATCAAGATATCAATCAACATTTGTATGTGGAGGTTCTGGAACTGGAAAAACATCACTTGTTTTCGAGCCACTCATGGCACGTGACTTAGAAAAAAAATTCTTCTTTAGAGAATCAGCAAAAGAATTAGGATTTACTGCACTAAAAACCAAAATTGCATATATAAATGCTCCATATGATAATGAATATATGAATTCTAACTTCTCACTAAAAATGATATCACCATCTACAGGAAAAGAACAAATCTTTAAAGCATATTTAAAAAAATTAACATTAGGCACTTTAGGAAACGAAACAATTTATAAAGACCTTGGATTAACACTAATGTCTCCTGACTCTGAAGTACTAAATCATATAATGGATGTATGTAACAACTTTAGCTTCAATTATCATATAATAGACCCAACAAACTCTGAATCTATTGGGCTTAATCCATTTGTATATGATGACCCTTCTAAAATTGCTATTACAATATCTTCTGCATTAAAAGCAATGTATCGTATAACACATGATGATATCGGAGAAGCATATAGAGATGACATGATAATTCAAGCAATTGAAAATCTAGCAATGATTTTAAAAGAAATGTATCCAAAAATGAATGATGGCTTATTACCTAACATAGAAGACATGTTGAAAATGTTTAATAATTTCGATTTAATAGAAAAAATGTGTGAAATTATGGCACACGATGAAGAATTAAAAGAAAAATACGCAATACAACTTACATACTTTAAAAAGAACTTTTATCACGATGCTCCTGGAAAAAGAAATATTGAAAAATATTTATTCTTAACTGTTTCACAATTAGATAACTTACTTAGAATTCCTGGAGTTAAAACTATATTATGTAATAGACATGAAAACTTAGATTTTGATAAAATGCTTGCAAATGGAGAAATCACTTTTATCTGTACCAGACGTGGTGATTTAGGAGCTTCTGCACATAGAGCATTTGGTCTATTTTTCTTAATATCAATGCAAAACGCCGTATTTAGAAGACCTGGTGCAGAAAATTCAAGAATTCCTCATTTCTTATATATTGATGAATTTCCAGACTTTATATGTAAAGAAACTGAAGCAATATTTACAATGTATAGGAAATATAAAATAGGTACTACAATTTCTTCTCAAACACTTTCACAATTAAATCCTGCTGACATAAAAGAAAATTACAAAACTACAATTTTATCTAACTGTGCAAATAAAATATTTACAGGTGGTGGATCTATTGAAGAACTTGAATGGTGGTCTGATGAATTTGGTACTAGAAGAGAATGGACATATTCTAATAGCATTGATATGGAAAAATTAGCATATGATAATAAATGGGGCAGTGTAAAATGGGAATTTGTTAAATTCTTTAAACCTGGTAAATTGCAAACATTTAGTGCCAAAGACTGTGCTTATAAAATTCGTGGAAGTAATGGTAAACCTATGGTTGGTCAATCTAAATTAAATTACTTAGAATCAAAATATAAAGAATTTCATAAATTAAAAAGTTTCGATTTTGGAAAATACTCTGATGGAGTTACTACATCAACTGAAGATAGTAGTGATTCATCATCTAAATTTAGAAAAGAAAAGTTTGATTTTAAAAATATAAACTTTAAAGATGATAATGATGAATATAATCCAATTCAAACAGATTTAACTGATTCTAAATATTTATTTGATAATGAAGATGCTATTATTATAGATTTAAAAAAGAAAGATTAAAATAGAACAAATTTATTAAATAAATTTGTGTACAATGTATTCTTGCAGAAAGTTATCATCAGATGATAACTTTCCTAAAATATAAAAAAATCCTTTATTTAGAGTTATTGGTATAATTGCTCTTACACTAAAGGATTTTATTTTAATCTTTCAAAAAATCATTATATTATAATTTTAAACATTTCCATTAATATTCCTATTGTTACTCCAATAAAATATAACAATAAAGTAACTTTTACATTTTCTTTAATTCCTTTATTAGTTTTAAACAATACTGCTAGTCCCACTCCTGCTCCAACTAAAAGACCAGAAATTAAAGTTGAAAAAGTTATAACTTTTTCTAAATACATTTGTGTAATAATTACTGAAGCTGCACAATTTGGGATAAGTCCTATTAATCCAGATATAATTGGACCAATTACAGGCTTATTCTGTAGAAATCCTCTTATAGTATCTTCTCCTATAAAATAAATTAGAATATTAATTAATAACGAAATTAATATAATAAATATAAAAATATGTAAAGTATGCTTTAATGCTGATTTTATAATGCTATCTTTGCAATGACAATGTTCCTTTTCACATAAATCTATAATTTTTTCTTCTTCAATTTTATTCTTTTTAACTTTTCTTAATATGAAATCTATTATAAAACCTGCTATAAATCCTACTATGAATTTAATTAGTAAAATTTTTAGTATTATTTCAATTGGAACTGATTCTGATATAAAAATAGGTAACATTTCATCTGATGTTGATAAATATACAGAAATTAAAGTTCCTAAAGTTATTACTCTTGCAGCATATAGGTTTGTTGCAGATACAGAAAAACCACATTGTGGAAATATTCCTAGCAAACTTCCTATTATTGGACCAAATCTTCCCGATTTTTTTATCGTTTCTTTTGAATGCTCACTTGTTTTATGTTCAATATATTCCATAATTAAATATGTTATAAATAAAAATGGTACTAGTTTTATTGAATCTATTAAAGTTTCTTCTATAATTTCTAACATTTCTTTTTCCTTTCGAGTTAGTTACTATATAATAACATATTATTTTACTTTTTTCAATTGTATTACTGCTTAAAATTAGAATAAATTATATATTAAGTTACAGTTCAGTATATGACTATTTTCCTAATACCTAAGTACTACAAATCTTAATTTTTATGGTATATACTGAACTGTAACTATATATCAATACTACTCTAACAATATTTAAGAGATTTTGAAAGTGACCGAGTATGTATTTTATCTCCTTCTATAATTTCCACATAAACAACCTGTTCTACCATTTGTATTTTGATTAGGTATTACATTTATTCTAGCATTTAATAAATTATTAGAACTACAATTATTATTGTTATTAGAGCAATTACAATTATCATTATTATTAGAACAACTACAATTACCATTTCCATTTGAGAAAGCATTTAAAGTTAATAAACCATTATTATCATTATTTCGAAATGCACTATCAATAGTAATTGTATCATTAAAAGCTTGTGATTCTTGGTTATTATCACAAATCCTACAACTACAACAATCTAAACTTCCAAACTTCTTTAAAAGCTTACAAAATACACAAACTAATATTGCAGTAATAAAACTTATAATTGTGTATATAATTGTTGCAATCAAGAAATTCAAATTATTTACTATAAATGTAACAATCAAAAAAATTGCAAATATAATTCCTGCCACTAATGGTGGACATTTTAATATTTTCTGTAAAGCAATAGAAATAATAATTGTTGCTATTGGTAGAGCAAAAAATATAAGTAAAGTATTCATATTTACAAACCCTTCCTTTCCAAGGCACAAAATTCGATTAATCCTTCTGAATACTGGATATTCTTCAAACTTAGTTTTCCTTTATCAATTTTATTATATTTTATGCTTTACATATTTAATTGTTACTTGCAAAATAGACTATAACGTTATTTAGTAATTTCTAATCATATTTTACACTTACCAAATATAGTCCCTGAGGTGGTAAGGTTTTTCCCGCTTCTTCTCTATTTTTTGACTTTATTATTTTTTCTATATCTTCTGGTAATATTTTTTCAAGTCCTACATCTACTATTGTTCCAGCAATTATTCTTACCATATTATATAAAAAACCATTCCCTGTTAATTGTATCCAAATTTTATTATCTCGCATTTGCATTACTTCTGCTTTATAAATTGTTCTTATACTGCTTTTGCTACTTGTGCCACTAGCTCTAAAAGCTTTAAAGTCATGCTCTCCTTCAAAATATTTTATTGCTTCTTGCATTTTCTTAATATTTAATTTCTTAGGAATATGTGTTTCTAAATTCCTATATATAGCAGTTCCATATTCTGAATTATTTATCACATATCTATAGGTTTTCTTTTTGCAATTTAATCTACTATGAAATCTCTCTTCTACTTCTTCAGCAGATTTTATTATTATAGATTTTTTTAAATTTGTATTTATTGCAATTGGAAATTTTTCTATTGGAATTTTAGAATTTGTTTTAAAATTTGCAACTTGTCCTATTGCATGTACACCTCTATCTGTTCTTCCTGAAGCCATTAATTCTATTTCTTCTCCCGTTATTTGCTCTATTGCTTTTTCTATTGTTCCTTGAATATTAAGCTTATCTTTTTGCTTTTGCCATCCATTAAAATCTTTACCATCATATTCTATAATTAATTTTATATTTCTCATCCTTAATCTTATTCCTTCCTCAAGGCATTTAACAATACCAAATTACAATTATTTTTCAATTTTTTCCCTTATTAAGAACAAATTTAAAAGATAAATTTGTGTAAAAGGTATTTCATATAATGGAAAGTCAGCATGAGTTTCCTATTATAATATAAAAGTCGCACTTAAGCGACTTTTTACTTTTTTACTTCATTATTTTCTTCTTTAATTTCTTGTGTTGTTTCTTTTCGTTTTTCTTTAATCTTTTTTAACGTATCTTTTCGTTCTTTTTTTTCTATTGTAAATCTCTTTGTAACTACATTACTAATTAGTATTTTTTTAAGTACATCTTCTCTTAAATCTGCAATTAGAGTACCATCTTTAGCTACTGATATTTTTCCAGTTTCTTCTGATACTATAATTACTATACTATCTGATTCTTTAGATATACCTATTGCTGCTCTATGTCTAGTTCCTAATTCTCTTGCAATATCTTTGTCATCTGCTAATGGTAAAACACATGCTGCTGATGCTATTTTGTTGCCAGATATTATAACTGCTCCATCGTGTAAAGGGGTTTTAGGTTCAAATATATTTACTAGTAATTGTGGTGAAACATCAGCATTCATTGGTATTCCTGTTGCTATTATGTCTTGAATTTGTATGTCTCTTTCTATTACTATTAAAGCTCCAGTTTTTGTTTTTGATAATTCTGTTGCCGCAATTACTATTTTATATATGTCTTCTTTTGTTTTTGTAGCTAAATCTTTGTCTATGCCAAAAAATTTAGTTAGTTTATTTGTTCCTAATTGTTCTAATCCTCTTCTTAGTTCTGGTTGGAATATTACTATTATGGCTATTACTCCTAGGTTCATTATTCCAGTTAATATCCAATTTAATATTCTTAAATTAAATAATCCACTTATCCAAGTTGCAATTATTAGTAGTGCTATTCCTTTTATTAGTTGCCACGCTCTTGATCCTCTAACAACTTTAAAAAAACAGTATACTAAAAATATTACTATTGTTAAGTCTAATATTAGAGTAACTAATTCAAAGGGATTTGTTTGTAAGGTTTTTATATATCCTAGTATGTTATCTTTGAAAAAATTCTCCCAATTCATACCTAAATTTATTACCATATTTTTCTCCTTTTATGCCATTAATGCAAATATTAGTGTTCCTCCTGTTGCTAATACCATTAATAAAGCTAAGAATCCAGCCATTATTTTTACAAATATTTGATCTTTTCCATGATGTTTTTTATTTGTTTTTTCCTTTACTTCTTTTTCGTCCATTTTATTTCTTCTTCCTTTCAGTATATTTTTTATCAAATTAATTATAACATATAATAGATTTTTTTCAATTATTTTTTCACCTTTTCCATAACTTTCTAAAAGGCTTAATTTCTTACTTCTTACAATATAATAAATAATTATTATGCTTCAATTATTTTTAATATTGTTGGAATTAAATTTACTTTGTTCTTTGAAATTTCAATAATTTCTTCTAATTCTTTTTTGGCCTTTAACATTTTTTCATAATTGTTTGAATGAATATATGCAATAACCTCTCCTTCTCTAACTTTATTTCCAACTTTTTTATTTAGAATAATACCTACACTTTTATCTATTTCATCTTCTTTTCTTATTCTTCCAGCGCCTAGTCCACAAGCTATTTTTCCAATCTCTTTTGCGTCAAGTTTACTAATATAGCCAGATTTATTACAATATACAGGTTCTATAATTGAAGCTTTTTCAAACTTATCTGTATTTTCTATATAACTTATATCTCCTCCTTGTGTTTCTACAAGTTGTACTAATTTTTCATAAGCTTTTCTATTTGAGATATTTTCTAATAATAACTCTTTATTTTTATCAAGGTTTTCTCCTAATCCTGCAAGTTTAATCATATATGAACCAAGTTCTAGTACTACTTTTTTTACATCTTCTTGCATTTCTCCTTTTAAAAATTTAATTGCTTCTATTACTTCTAAAGAATTTCCAATAGCTAATCCTAAAGGTTCTTCCATATTTGTTAAAACACAAACTGTCTGCCTATCTGCAAGTTTTCCTATATCTATCATCCTTTTAGATAACTGTTCTGCATTACTAAGATTCTTCATAAAAGCACCACTCCCAACTGTTACATCTAGAACAATTTTTTGAGCTCCACTTGCAATTTTCTTACTCATTATACTTGAAGCTATTAGTGGTATACTTTCTACACATGAAATGCTATCACGTAGTACATATATCTTTTTATCTGCTGGTGCTAAGTTTAGAGTTTGAGATATCATGCTTATTCCAATTTCTTTTATATTTTGTATAAAATCCTCCATCCCTATTGAGGTTTTATATCCTGAAATTGACTCTAATTTATCAACTGTTCCTCCTGTAAATCCTAGTCCTCTGCCAGACATTTTCGCAACTGGAACTCCAATTGATGCAACTAATGGTAATAAAATTAGTGATACTTTATCTCCTACTCCTCCTGTTGAGTGTTTATCAACAATAATACTATTTAGATTTGATAAATCTAGTATTTCTCCTGAATGAGCCATTGATAAGGTTAAATTTGTTGTTTCTTCCTTTGTCATACCATTTATGAATATAGCCATAATAAGTGCTGCTGCTTGATAGTCTGTTACTTTGTCTTCTGTATATTTTTTTATAAAAAATTCTATTTCTTCTTTTGTTAATTCCTTTTTGTCTCTTTTCTTTTCAATTATATCTAATATATTCATGCTTTTCACTACTTTCTTCTAGAACAGATCTAAAAGCCTTAACTTTAGCATAATTTTAACTTTTTCCTTTGGCTTTTCGTTAATTTGTTCATGTGTCAAATTTATGAAATAAATTTATGTATAAGGTATTTTATTTAATGGATTTTTACATGACTTTCCATTATATAAAATTTTTGGTAAAACTTGCTCTATGTATAGGACATAATCCATATTCTTTTATAGCTGATATATGTTTTGCTGTTCCATATCCTTTATGATTTACAAAACCATATTGTGGATATATTTCATCCCATTGTCTCATTATTCTGTCTCTTGTTACCTTTGCAATTATTGATGCAGCTGCTATACTATAACATTTTGCATCTCCTTTTATAATTGATTCGTATGGTATTCCTCTTGTATTTATATGTGTTAATGCGTCTACTATTATTAAATCTGGCTTAACTTTTAGTCCATCTATTACTTCTGTTAGTCCTTGTTTAGTTGCATTTAATATATTAATATCATCTATTATTTGATGATCAATTATTGCAACAGAATAACTTATTGCTTCTTCAAGAATTATATCATATAATTTTTCTCTCTTCTTTTCTGATATTTTTTTTGAGTCATTAACTCCTTCTATCATAGAAGTCTCTGGCATTATTACTCCAGCAATTACTACTGGTCCTGCTAAAGGTCCCCTTCCTGCTTCATCTATTCCACATATATTATTAAAACCTTTTTGATGTAAAGTTCTTTCTGTTTCTTTTAGAATTTTTAGTCTTTCTTCTTCTTTTTCTTTCATTTTCTTTCCTTCTTTTTTAATTTACTAAATCTGTTAAGGAATATTTTCCTTCATACCCTTTTGTATTATAAATTTCTACTTTTATTTCTTTTTCATTAAATTCTATTAGGTATTTTTCTTGTTTATTTTCATCTATTTTTATTTTATTTAATCCCCAGTTTTCTAAGGTTTCTTTTGTTATGATGTAACAATTGTTAATTGGTATATATTCTGTTTCTGTTTTTAGGTTTTCGTTACTAGCTTTTTTTAGTTTTCCTTTTGTTTCATATATTTCTCTTTTTATTTCTTCTATTTTTACTTCTTCTGTTTCTTTTCCAATTTTAAAGTTTGCTTCTTCTACATATTCTCTTGCTTTTGCTTCTATTAGTAACATGTTTGTTTTTATTTCTTCTAATTTAACTTTGTTTAAACTATCTGTTCCAGTATGTATACCTATTCCTGCAATTATTAATAATATAATTATTGTTATTATTAAGGTTATTTGTGTTATACCTTTCTGATTTTTTTTTATTTTCATTATGTTTCCTCCTTATGCTTTTTCTTTACTTTTTTATTATAATTTTATTTTTTTATTTTTTCAACTATTTTCTATTAATTGCATGAAATTTTAATAATATTTTGTTAATGTTCATATCTAGGCTATCTTAAAATAATTACACATAATTATAAGTTACAGATAGATATATAATTTTTTTGTAAGGAAATCGTTTATAATTTTAATTTTTTATTTGTTTATATTTAATTAAGAATAGCGCGAGAAGGATTATAATTATTTATTTTTGAGTGACTCTGGGGTAACCATTCCAAAATTCTTAGAAAAGTTAGAAAACTTTTCTATAGAATTTTGAGAATGGGGCAACGAAAACAATAAATAATTATAATCCTTTGGGAGCAAGGAGATTTTATAAATACAAATAAAAAATTAAAATTTTAAGCGATTGCCTTAATTCTTTTGACTTTTAATTTGTAAAATATAATTAATTTAAATTGATATAATTTGTATTTAGTTTAAAAGTCAAAAAAAATATATATCTATCTTTAACTTAAGAATCTCTGTAGGTAACTCTTAAAAAAATATAAAAATTTATAAATATTTCACAAAAATTTCACAAAGGTATTGTATTATATTCTTACAATAGGATATGATATAAGAAATCAAATAATTTTGGAGGTTAAAAAATGGAAGAAAACAAAGAAAATCCACAAGGATTCAAAACAGTAAAAAATCAAAATACATACAAAGATGTATACAAACAAGAAAAAAATAAAAATAGCTTCAGTTTTGGGAGAAATATTTTATTACCGTTTTTTAGTGGTGTATTAGGTTGTTCTATAGTATTAGGAACATGTTTTGGAATTCCAACAATAAAAGAAAAAATAATAAACAATAACATAACATCTACAACACAAAATACAAAAAATCTTGAAAATAGTGGTTATGTTTCACAAACATCCTTAGAAAACTATTCTGACACATCCGTATATGCTGCAAATAAAATTCTACCATCAATAGTAGGAATAAAAGTAGAATACAGTGTAAATTCTCTAATAACTATGTTTGGAAATAGAGGGCAAACCTCAACAGCTACAGCAACAGGATCAGGAATAATAATAAGTGAAGATGGATATATTTTAACAAATAACCATATAGTGGCAACATCTTCATCTGAAGCATATTACTCAGTATCAGAAGCAACCAAACTAACAGTAACACTATTTAATGATGAAAAAGAATATGAAGCAAAAATAATAGGAACAGATCAACAAACTGACTTAGCAGTTATAAAAATAGACAAAGACAATTTAGCAAAAGCTGAATTTGCAGATTCAGATAGCATAAAAGTTGGAGAGTTTGCAATGGCAGTTGGAAACCCATTAGGAATGCAAAGTAGCATTACTTGTGGAGTAATAAGTGCAATAAATAGAGAGGTTACAGATTCAGAAGGAAAAAAATATAATTTAATACAAACAGATGCAGCAATAAACTCTGGTAATAGTGGTGGAGCCTTAGTAAACAATGAAGGAAAAGTTGTTGGTATAAATACATTAAAACTTTCAGGAACAGGAATTGAAGGAATGGGCTTTGCAATTCCAATAAACTCTACAACTGACATAACTTCACAATTAATTCAATATAGCAAAGTCAAAAGACCATATATAGGAATTTCTGGAATTGACTTAGATGAAAAAACTGCAAAAAATTATAATTTAGTAATTGGAATATATATAAAATCAATTGATGATTTTTCAGCAGGAGAAAAAGCTGGAATAAAAATAGGTGATGTTATAGTAGAAGCTGATGGAAAAAAAGTTACAAAAATGGATGAACTAAACGAAATTAAAAATAGCCATAAAATTGGTGATGAAATGAAAATAAAAATAAATAGAAATGGTCAAGAAAAAGACTTAACAATAACTTTAGGTGAACAACCTTAAAAAATATTTAATTTTCACTTCCAGTTCACACAATGGACAAAATAAATTGTTAAAATACAATCATAATCAGTAAAAAAACTGATTTAAAATTAAAAACATCCCCTTTTATTTTCAAATGAGACAGTTAGGATAATCCTAATTGTCTCATATTTTTTGTATCTAAAAATCTATCTTATACCATATTTATCTTCTACAGAAAGTTATCATACCATAATAACTTTCCTATTATATAAAAAAGAGACTCTTTAGGAATCTCTCCACTGTCTCTTCTTAAATTATTACTAAATCTAATTCACTTGTTATTTCATCTTTACCATATGCATAAATAATATATAATTCTTTTCCAGTATAATAATATTGTTTTGAGTTTTCTATATTATACATCTCACTTTTTATATCTCTTTCAAAGATTTGATACCCTAATTGTTTTAAAGCTTGTACCTTTTTTTCTTCTTCTTTTATTGTATCTATTATTTTTTCTTGTAACAAACTTGTTTCAAGTTTTTCTAATCTAATTATTTCTTCTAAAGTTATTTCTTTATTATTTCTAAGATCATAATTATATGTTTGTATAATTACTCTTTGTGCACTTGTTCCTTCTTTTAAATTTGAACGTATTGCAAGTGATAAAATATCATCATGTATATTTGCCACATATTCTACTGTAAAAATTACTTTTTTGTTTTCATCTTCTATAATTTCTCTTGATTTTGATAGAAATATATCTTCTATTTCTTTATTATATTTTATTACTATTTCATTATTTATGTTTATATATGGTATGTTTATGTTTAATTCATATAAATTGTCTTTACTTTGTTTGTTACTATATTTTGTATACACTAATTCTTTATCTTTTTCTACTTTTTTATTGTTATTTTTATTTTCGTTATTATTTATTAAGTTATTATTAAATAGATTGCCAAATTCTAGTTTTAAGCTTTGTATTTGTTCTTCTGATTTATCTCCAATTTCTTTTCTTTGCCTAATTCCTAAAATTTCTGCAAAATCTATTCTCGCATAGAATTGAACATATGTTGAAATAATTAATGACATGATACAAATTGTTATTATCGATAAATATATTATTAATTGCTTTTTTCTTATTTTTATTTTTTCTGGTAAAACTACATTCACTTTTAATCTCCTTTTGATTTTTATTATATCATCTACATTTTTTTAGTCAATATGATTATTGTTCCAAATTTTAATTTTTTATAAGCAAAGTTTATAATTCAGTATATAGCTATTATCCTAGGCTCCATAAGTCCTACAAATCTTGATTTTTTAGTGGGAATTTATTTATATAATGGAAGAAAATATCTAAAATATTTATTCAAATTCGAATGCAACTAGAAAATATTTAGAAATTCTTTTCATATAAAATGAGGGATGTTCAAGGCAAAACTACACTATTATCCATTTCTCATAAATTTCTCGGCTACCTTTCGTTACGTCTACAAATTCTATAACAAAAGTCACAACTATACCCGAAAACAGGACCATTTATGACTTTTGTTTTAGAATTTGTATGACTACTACAGTCGCATTCGTAATTTATTCTAAATGGATAATAGTGTAGTTTTGAACGTGAAAGAGGCGCATTTTATATGATTAGAATTTCTTAATATTTGTAAGGCAGCCGAGAATTTGAATAAATATTTTAGATATTATTCTTCCCTTTATTTAATTATCTGCCCTAAAAATCAAGATTT
>CAQPRV010000030.1 GCA_948857205.1 uncultured Clostridia bacterium | reverse complement strand
TAAGAATTTTGGAAAGGTTACCCCGGAGTCACTCAAAAATAAATAATTATAATCCTTCTTGCGCTATTCTTAATTAAATACGAACAAATAAATAATTAAAATTTTAAGCGATTGCCTTACAATAAATATTAGATTTAAGTTTCGACTTTTTGTGTAGGTTTGTTAAACATATGTCACACTGTCTTAGAGTTGTCTATACTTGAAATACCTAATATGTATGTTCTGTTTATTGCAACTTCGTTGTAGTATTTAAGAAAACTGATAAAATGTACCATTTTATGCACTTTTCTTAAGTTCATATTCTTTGAGTTTTTCATTTGGATTTTTCCAGCCTAATGGTTTCATTGGAAAATTATTGTATTCTTTTTCCCAATATTTTAATCTATTCTTAAAATCCTCAAAGCTACAAAACACTTTATTATAATAAAATCTTTCTTGATCTTTTCTATGACTTCTTTCTACTTTTCGATTATGTCTTGGTGTCTTTCTATATATTCCTTCTCTTTGCATTACTCTATATTAAAATTTTCTGTTTTCAAATCACAATAATATCTACCACTTGTTGCAGTAAATTTTAAAACACAATAATCTGGATCAGTTACACCTTTTTTATAAAACATTGTATCTCCCTTTTTCCAAATCATATTTTTTGTTTCTTGGTCTGTTAGCACTTCCATTTTTCCTTTTAGCATAACACCAACATATTTGATTAATCCTTTGTGATAAAAGTAAATACTTGCATTTGAATTATTCATATACTGACTAACTCTCATAGATGAAGTATTTGTAGAAAAGTAAAACTCTTTTAGTTCTATCCTTTTTCTAGGTTTTAGCATTGCTTTTACATTAGGGTAATTTTCATCATCAATAGAACATATAAAACTGACTTTTTGTTTTTCAATAAATTTCTCGATTTTCTTTAAATCCATAATACTTCATCTCCCTACGAATTGTAATTTGTGTTTATTTCTTAAACCAGCACAATCCTTCTTTATCATCTTGAATATATGCTTTTTTTGGTACTTGTTTTAAAACACAATATACATTCAAATAATCTGGAGATGGAGAAACTAATCCAATCATAGCCATAGCCCACATAATCGAATTGAGAATTTGATTATTGGAAATCATAAATATTATTAAAGGCACTATTCCCAATAAAATTGGCAATAATGACATTAAGATAAACTTTCCTTTTAATAATGGCTCTTTACATTTCATATAAAATATAAATTTTGATGGTATAAATCCTATATAGACTTTTGCTCCTTTAGGTTGTGGAATTGCGTGTAATAATTCGTGAATTAAACAACATAAAAAACCTAAAGCTATTCCAATAGGAATATAGTGTCTTATCATTGGAAAATCATTCATCATATTTTTCTTTACAAAAATCAAACAAAAGCAAAAAATCATAAGTGGTATTGCAAATATTAAAGATACCAACATATTATTTTCTGGAACATTTAGTATTTTGGCATTTTTAGGTCTTTCATTCACTTCATCAAATATAGAATCATTTGCTCTTGTAATTCCTTTAAAGATTATATTAGGCATAAAATTGCACCTCCCAAAATTGTAATTTATCTTTCACTTTTCATGATATATAAACTATATATTCCTAATAATATATAAGTTGGTAAAATTATATATAAACTTATATTGGGATATGTTGTTATAGTAGTAAAACAATATGGTAAGGCACATACATCTATTATAAAATGCAAAATAATTGGTAACCATAGATTGTTCGTTTTCTTATATATTGTTCCAAAATATATCCCATAGCAATAGTCCATACTACTTTTGTAATTATAATAAGTATTGGTTGCCCTAAAACTCCAAATATATGTCCTAACCAAAAATAACAGATGATAAAACAATTGCTATAATCGTATTGTTCTTCTTTTTATAGCATATTTTCTCAATAAAATTTAATAACAAGCCTCTCACATATAATTCTTCAATTATTGCAACACCTATATAATATATAATTCCTTCAATTAAAACTTTCCAAATTGTTGGATTATAATTGAAAGGTTTTAAACCTATATAAAATGCTATTCCTGATATAACACCTACAATAATTCCTACCATTCCATACTTTTTTAGTTCACTTTTTAACTCTTTTTTATTAAGTCCTAACTTCCAATTAGGGCAAAGATACTTTAGTGTAAAAAATGCAATTACTCCAATAATTATAAAATTAAATATCAAAGTCCAATAAAATGGTGTAATATCTAAAATTTCAATATTTATAAACAATGCACTAGGTAGTCCACTTATATCCATAAATGCTAATAATATTGTGAGAATACCAATTATAATTAACTCTTTCTTTTTCATACCATACCTACTTCTAAAATTGTAATTTGTTATTTTTTAATGACAAGTTTCATTCCCATTAATTTTTTTTCTACTTCAACATTATACTTTAATTCGTATGATAAAGTTCCTGACATAAAGGCTTCTTTTATTCCCATAATTTCTTTTGATATTTGCTCTTTATTTTCATACCAACCTAAAAAAGTATTATTAACTCCAAAAATAGTATCATTACTTTCATCAATTCCAAATAAAGCATATTGTGGTGAATCTTTGCCACCTTTGTATTTATTTGATGATTGAATTTTATTGCAAGTTACTATAACATTTTCTATTGATGATATTATAGTAATTTTTCTATCACTATCTGCATCATCTAAATATTCAAATGTTAAATCTCCAGTTAAATCATCTAAACTTACATTAAATATTTTAGATAATTCTTTGCCTTGTTTTAAATCTGGACTAGATTCATCTAGTTCCCAATTACTTATCGTTTGTCTAGTGACTCCCATTTTTTCAGCAAGTTGTTCTTGTGAAAGTTTTGCACCTTTTCTTAAATTCATAATATTTTGACCTATATTCATATAATCACTCCTTTCACAAAACATTTTACTTTTTAATTGTTATTCAGTCTACCAAATTTCTTTGGAAGTTACGCAAATATTTTTAACATTTATATAAATTGTAATTTAGCGATTGCCTTTATAATCAATATTGGCTAATTTTTCTATTGGTTTTTCAAAGTCTTTTGTTTTTACTATTTCGTTTGTATCAACATTTCTTTTGAAATCTCCTTTATGAATATAGCAATGTAAACAACCATCACTACATTTTTTACAACCTCGCCAAGCATTCCACATTGACATATTTATACCACCTTAAAATCTTGATTTTTCATAATTATATGGAATACTCGTTCCTACAACTACATCTTCTATTTTTTCTATAATTAACCAATCGTCCATATTCCCTTGATGGTCAAAATCTAATGCTGTAATTTCTTCTACATTTTTAAATTCAACTAGACATAAGCATTTTTTGTGCCATCTTTCTTTTTGTTTATCAGTTAGCTGTAATTTATTATTATTATCTTCAATAGTTTTTGTTATTTCTTCATCACTTAATTTTACATAGTTTTGAACATCTGTTACTACTGCTTTTGCTATAATTTTCTTTGTTCCTTTTTCCATAAAATAAAGTATTTCATCTTTGAATACTCTGCTATGTGGTATTTTTCTTCCTGCTGCACCTCTTATAATCATTGTTTTACTACCATCTAAAATCTTATTTAATTCTTTTGATTTATCATCACAATATACTAAATGTACCATATTTTAATTCTCCTTTTTATTTTTAATCTCAACGATAACTTACTATAAATCTTTCAAACTACAAAATTGTAATTTGTGTAATAGATATTATTCTGTATATTCAGGATAATTTTTTATAAATTGTTCATTTGCTTTTAACATTTCCTCATAATACTCATTATATAATGGACTTAACTTTCTCATTGCAGGTATAAACTTTTCATAATATCCATTTGTAGCACAAACTTGTTTCATTAGTTCCATTAGTCTATTAGCCGGTGAATTTTTAAATTCTTCTGTTTTCTTATATTCATTATATTTGTCTAGTGATTCCTTATTTTTTCTTACAAATTCATCTATATTTCTTATATTTTTATCCTTTGCTTGAATGATACTATTTATTATTTTTTGACCTTTTTCACTTGAATATTCTTCTAAATACTCATCTAAATATTCTTGTAAGTCTTTCGGTATTTCAATATTAGGTACATTATCAAAAAAATCAATAATTTCTTTAAATGCTTCCATTTGTTCCTTTGTTTCAATTCTTCCTGTAAGATACCTAGAGAAATTCAAACTTATAAATTTTCCATAATAACTAGGAAATAAATCTATCAACTTTTTAATGATAATTGTTTTAGAATTTATATTATTTATTTCTTGTTCTAATTTTTCTAAACTTTCTCCATTGCATAACTTTTGTAAAATATCTTGTTTTGCTTTTTCTTGCTCTAATTCAAGAGTTTTCTTATATAAAATACTTTTTAATTCATCTGGATTAGCAAGAATACTTTTAATTTCAGATATACTTAATCCTAATCTTCTATATAAAGCAATTTGCTTTATAATTTCTACATCTTTCTTTGAAAAATCTCTATATCCATTTTCTAGGATACTAGGACATATTAGTTCTTGTTCTGTATAATATTCAACTGCTTTTTTAGTTAAATTACACAATTTTGCAACTTCATTTATTAACATTATAACCACCTCTGTTATAATTGTAATCTAACCTGTAAGGGCATAGTCAAGTAATTATTTTAAAAAATTGTAATTTACCATAATAAGTTTATTGCGCAAGCAACTACTACACCAATTAAAATTATTATAGAGCCAATTGCTTTTTTATGTTCTTTAAAGAATTTTTTTATTTTTTCCATAACACATTACTCCTTTCTACAAATTACTATAATTTATTATGATTATATTATAAATGACAGATAATTTCAACTTTATTATCTGCCACACTTATTGTAATTTATCTTTTCCCTATATAACGACATACTTTACTTTTATAACTTATATAATTATCTCCAAAAGTTTTTTCTAAATATTTTTCTTCTTGAAGTATTTGAAAATGTAACATAATAATGGCAAATAATGAAAAAATTATTGTTAATACATTACAATATAATAAAGTAATACCTATATACATTAAGTCAAAACCTAAAAATGCTGGATTTCTACTTATCTTATAAATTCCATTAGAAACCAATTCGGTTTTATCTTCACTTGGTATTCCTGCTCTCCAACTATTCTTCATTGTTATTACAGATATTAAAAACAATATATCTCCTAATACACCAATAAAAAAGCCTAAGAATCTAATATAACTATTTAATATAGTTAAATCTAATATAATTGAAACAAGTTGTATTGGTACAATTAAAAATGTTGCAATAGACATTAAAATCTCTACTGTCCTAATGCTTGAATTTTTATAATTTCCAATTTGTCTTGTTTTAATTCCTTGATTTTTTTGAATAAACATTTTAATAAAATAAATGTTATAAAATACTATTATTATTAATAATGCAAAAGTTTTAAAAATCATTTTTACCTCACTTATAGCTTGTAATTTGTATATCAATATCATTACATATTACAACAACCAAAGTAGAAACAAATCCTTACTACTTTGGTTGTCACTTAGATTACAAAACAATCCTCACGAATATTTCTTCTTAAATATATCTGCCCTTCCACCCTTATTGACTGGTTCATGTCTTTTCTTCTCGTTTTCATATTGAATATGTAATTTTTCCAGTTCCTTTTTTGTCGCTGTTTCTCGTGTTACATCTAAAGTTTCATAATCTTTCCATGCCATAATGTTTACCTCCGTAAAATGTTCTTGGAGGTTTTGAAACCTCCAAGTGATTTGCTTATTGGTTTCAAAAACAATATACTTAATACTAATTATAGCACAAATTCAAGTTAAATGCAAAAATGGTTATAGATTAATATTTTTGTTTAAGTCGACAAAAAGATATTCTTTATTATTGCATTTAATCAAAACGGTAATTTCTCGAGCAATTCTATCTAAAATACTGTTATATTTTTTTAAGAATATTTTATTATTCATTCTAATATAATATAATAACTTTAAAGAAAGGTGGTATATTTTATGGAAAATAATTTTTTCGTAAGGCAACTGTTAATAGGAATTTCACTCATATGTTCAACACAAATGATGTTTTACAGTAAAAGTAAAATAATTCGGTTCATTGGGCTTTTACTATACTTAATTATTTTTATTATTATACTTTTCTTTTGATATTATTATATAAAATATCAAAAAAATTTTCTACGGTTCTTATTGCTCTAAAGGGATTGTCATTCTAGGACAATCCCTTTTCTTTTACTTAAATTATTATATTTACTATATTTTTTTATTTATTTTACACAAAACTATTAAATTAAATAAATATAATCTCAACGACAACTTACTAGTTATCGCTATCATTATAACATTATTCAAAAAAAATGTATATGAAAACAGGCAAAAAATAATAAGTCAAAAAAGTATTTTGTAAACTTCTTTTTTGACTTATTTTTCTATTTCAATATTTCCTAAAATAAACTTTTGTTTTGTATTTTCTTCTTAAAAAGCTCTATAATAGCCTATTTAAAGTAATTTGATTGTAACGTATTTATTATTTGTTAGTTGTAAATAGACACTTTTATATCAAAAAAAGAGATATATTTTATCATTCAATTTATAATTTATTCTAATATGACTATTTATCGCTTCAAATTGTCCAGTAATTATATTTTATTCTTCTATATCTTCTTCATCCTTATCTGCTGCTGGTAGTTCTTCTCCTAAGCTTTGTTCAAAAGCTTTTTCAAAATTTTCTCTTACCTTTTTTTCAACTTCTTCTAAGATATTTGTATTTTCTCTTAGATATTTTTTTACGTTTTCTCTTCCTTGTCCTATTTTTTCTCCATTATAGCTAAACCATGAACCTGATTTTTCTATGATGTCTAAGTTAACAGCCATGTCTAAAACATTTCCTTCTTTTGAGATTCCTTCTCCATACATTATATCAAATTCAGCTTCTCTAAATGGGGGAGCAACTTTGTTTTTTATTACTTTTACACGTGCTCTACTTCCTTTTACATCTCCATCTTGTTTTATGTTTTCTGTTTTTCTTATATCCATTCTTACAGATGCATAAAATTTAAGTGCTCTACCTCCTGTTGTTGTTTCTGGATTTCCAAACATAACTCCTATTTTTTCTCTTAATTGATTTATAAAAATTAGTACAGTTTTTGTTTTGTTTAACGCTCCTGCTAGTTTTCTTAAGGCTTGTGACATTAGTCTTGCTTGTAGTCCCATATGAGAATCTCCCATATCACCATCTATTTCTGCTTTTGGTACTAAGGCTGCAACAGAGTCAACAACAATTACATCTAAAGCTCCACTTCTTACTAAGCTTTCTGTTATTTCTAGTGCTTGTTCTCCTGTATCTGGTTGTGATACTATTAAATTATCTATATCTACTCCTAATTTTTTTGCATATATTGGGTCTAATGCGTGTTCTGCATCTATGAAGGCTGCTTCTCCTCCTAATTTTTGTGCTTCTGCAATTACATGTAAGGCTAGTGTTGTTTTTCCTGATGATTCTGGTCCATATACTTCTATAATTCTTCCTCTAGGAACTCCTCCTATTCCTAAGGCTATATCTAAACTTAAAGCTCCTGTTGGTATTGCTTCTATTTCCATTGCTTTAAATTCTCCTAATTTCATTACAGAGCCTTTCCCAAATTGTTTTTCTATTTGGCTCATTGCCATTTCTAGTGCTTTCTTTTTTTCTGTATTTTCTCCCATCTTTTCCTCCTTAAATTTATTTGAACTTTTGTTTGATATTGTTATTATAATACAAATTTTCGTTTTGTCAAGTCTTTTTATTTATACCAACTTTCTATTCCATAAAATGGTGAAAACCAACTTGGTGATAGGTCCCCTATTAATGCTGAATTATACGCTACAGTATATTTATTAGTGTATAAACTTATATATGGAATATCTGATTTGTATATTTCTGCTAATCTTTGGTATTTTTCCTTTAAATTGTTTTCATCTGTTGTATTTTTTATTTCCTTCATAATATTTGTTACTTCTTCATTTGAGTATTTTGATAGATTATTTTCTCCAAAAAAAGTATCTAAACTTGGACTTAATGAAACTGACATACTAGTTAAGGCAAGGTCAAAAATTCTAGCCTTAATAGCATTATTATAATTTTCATCTGATGCTTGTATTATATTTATTCTTATTCCTTGATTTTCTAACTGTTCTTTTATATTTTGTGCAACCGCTACTTTTGATTGATCACTTGCTTTTACTAAAAGATTTAAAATTATTCTTTCTGTTTTTCTATTTTCAGTCTTTTGCCAATATTGATTTTTATAACTCCATCCATTTTCAACTAATATTTGTTTTGCTTGTTCTACATTATATCCAGAACTTGAACCTTGATTTTGTGATAACCAACTACCATAGTCTAATGGGAAACTACTTGGATAACTCTTATTGCTAAATATACTCGATACTATATTTTCTTTATCTATTGAAAATGCTATTGCTTTTCTAATTTCTTGCTTTCCTAAAAAATAGTTTTCAGTATTTAATGCTAAAAAGGTATGATTTCTTCCTTTTATTTCTTTTGGATTATATCCTATTGTGCCTATATAGTCTTGAATTTTTTCATTGTCTGTACTTATTACATCTATATTTCCAATTTTAAAACTATTATATAGTTCTCCTACTGATGAATATAAATTTACTACAATCTTTTCTATTGTAAGTTTTGTTTCTTTATTCCACCACAATCCATTTTTTTCTAGTAAAATATAGGATGGTTGAACTTCTGTTATTTTATATTTTCCAGTACCTGTTGGTTTTGTATTTTTTTCTGTGTTTACAAAGTTTTCTGCTTCATAATATTCTTTTGATAAAATAGGAAATGTTAAGTAATATTCAAAAAATGGTACTTCTCTATCTAAAATAATTTTTACTGTGAAATCATCTATTATATCTACTCCTATAACATATTGAACATTATAAGAATAAACAGATTGTATTTCTTTTAGCCTGTCCAAAGTGAATTTTACGTCATCTGATGTAAATGTTTGTCCACTTGACCATTTTACATTTTCTCTTAATTTTATTAGATACGAGTTGTCACTTTGCTTAGCCCATTCTTTTGCTAAACAAGGTTCTGCTTTAAAATCTGATGATAAATTTACTAAGGGTTCATATATTAATTTTGATATGTCTTGAACATTTTTATTATTACTCAATATTGGATTTATTGTGTCTAATTGTGCAATTCCTAATTTTAATTCTTTTATTTTTTCTCCTTCTGAACTAGTGGTTTGTTGTTGTTCTTCTTGTTGTATTTTTTCGTCTTTTTTTATTTTAAAGATTGAAAATAATAGTATTGCAATTATAAAAATTATAAATACATACTTAAACCAATTAGATTTCATACTTCACCTCTACTTTTGATATAATATATTAAATTACTTAAAATTTCAAGTAATTTCTATTAAATCTATTAAAAATATGTTAGTATTAATTATATTCAGATATTTTATGTAAGTTATTAATATTTTTATATTGGTAGATTTATTAACAAAAATAATATTGCCATACTTTAACAATTCAATATTAATTCTTAAAAAGTTCTTTCATAATTTTTTTCTTTTTTCAATATGTTTTATAACTAGTTTTTTGTAATGAAATTGTAACATACTTTTTTCATAAAATACTAGACATATTTTTATCATTTATGATAATATTATTATTAGTTATTATTTATGGAGGTAAATTAAATGTACAAAAGTATAAAAATATTAATTTTATTTATTATTTTATTATTAATAGGAATCAATTTATGTTATGGAGTAAATTTAAATTTAACAGATGTAAATACTAATTCTACTTCAAACGATTTAGATTTTATGAATGATATATCTAATAATTCTACTTTAAATACTGACACATCTAATGATATTATTGCATTAAATGAAAATGAAGATACATCAAATGTTTCAAATACTTCAAATACTGGATCAAATACAGTAGCCTCAACAACTGTTAGTAATATCGACTCATTACCTGAATCTACTTTAGGATTATCTACAATTTTAAATATATTATTAGTTGTAATTGGTGTACTATTAGTTTTACTTGCAGTCGCAATCTTAATTAGAATCAAAAAATAAAAAACTCACTCTTGTTGAGTTTTTTTATATATTTGAAAGTAATTTTGACATTTTTATATATTTGACATGAAAAAAATTCTTTATAATTACATATTTCTAAAAATCCTTATTGTATTATTATAATTTTATGTATATTTTATTCTTTTTTTTAAATACTAATATTAGAATTAAATTTTAAATTTAATGTGTTAATACTTAAATATAAGTATTTTTTAATTTTTTAATAGGAGGATAATTTTATGTACAAAAAATTATTGATTAGTTTAGCCACACTTTTAGCAATTATATTTTCCTTTACTTTCTGTTTAGCAAATAATGGTTTACAAGGTGTTGCTGATGGTGTAAGAAATGTAGTTGGTGATGCAGAAAATGCAGTTGAAGGCGTAGCTAGAGATATTTCTAATGCTTCTAAAAATGCAACTGGAAACATGGAAAACACAGCAAATAATATTGGAAACAATATAAAAGATTCATTTGATGGAAACACTGCAAAAGATACAAATAACGATTCTAGAACTATGACTGGAACAACTACTAATTATGACGCAACAAGAACTTCTGCTAATGGTGAAGCTACTTTTATGGGAATGAATGCAACTGCTTGGACTTGGTTAATTTTAGGTATAGCTGCAATAGCTATAATAGCATTAGTTTGGTATTACTCTATGCAATTTAATTCTTCTAATTATGACCATAAAGATTAGTTTTTATAAAAAAAGACTTTTAATATACCTTAAGAGTCTTTTTTATATTATACGAAAGATTTAATGTTTCAATAATTAAAATCAAAAATGTGTTATATTTATATTTTTTTATATTCACGAATTGATTTTTTACATATTTTGGAGTATTATAAATAAAAATATAAAAAAAATGGAGGAATGATGAATACTAAATTAATAGCTAAAAACCCTACTGCATATTATAATTATACAATAACAGATAAGATAGAAACTGGAATAGTTTTATATGGAACTGAAATAAAATCTATTCGTGCAGGAAAAGTAAATTTAAAAGATAGTTATGCTATAATAAAAAATGGTGAAATCTTTGTATATGGCATGCATATTAGTCCATATGAACATGGAAATATATTTAATAAAGACCCATTACGTAACAAAAAATTATTATTAAATAAAAGTGAAATAAACAAATTAATTGGATTAACAAAACAAAAAGGATATAGTCTTATTCCAATATGTCTTTATTTTAAAGGAAATTTAGTTAAATTAGAACTAGGAATTGGAAAAGGAAAAAAACTTTATGATAAACGTGAGGATATTGCTAAAAAAGATGCCGAAAGAAGAATAAGACAAAATAGATTCTAAAAATGACTTTGGGGACGGAGGAAAAAATCATGGTTTATAATTAAACCATGATTTTTTTCTCCGTCCCCAAAGTCATCCTCCATCACAAAAGTTATTTTAACTAAATTTTATTAGAAGAACCAAATACATTAACCATTTTATGTTTTACAGTTTCTTTTATTAATTCTCTTGCTGGTGTTAAATATTTTCTTGGGTCAAAAGCACTAGGTTCCTCTGCAAATACTTTTCTTATTCCTGCAGTCATTGATAAACGTAAATCTGTATCTACATTTATTTTTGATACTCCTAAGGTACTTGCTTGTTTTAACATTTCGTCTGGTACCCCTTTTGCTCCTGGTATATTTCCACCATATTTGTTACATATTTCTACTAATTCTGGTATAACTGTAGAAGCCCCATGTAATACTATTGGTGTATTTGGAATTCGTTGTTTTATTTCTTGTAAGATATCAAATCTTAATTTTGCTTCTCCCTTAAATTTATATGCTCCATGACTTGTTCCTATAGCTATTGCTAATGAGTCACATCCTGTTCTTTCTACAAACTCTTGTGCTTGTGCTGGATCTGTATATATTGCATCACTTGCAGAAACGTTTACATCATCTTCTATTCCCGCTAATTTTCCTAGTTCCGCTTCTACTACTACTCCTTTGCTATGTGCATATTCAACTACTTTTTTTGTTAATTCTATATTCTGTTCAAAGTCATATTTCGAACCATCTATCATAACTGATGTAAATCCATTATCAATACACATTTTAGCTGTTTCAAAATCTGGTCCATGATCTAAATGGATTGCAATTGGAACTTCTGGATGTTCTTCAACTGCAGCTTCTATCATTTTCATTAAATAGTTTATTCTTGCATATTTTATTGCACTTGACGATGCTTGTAATATAACTGGTGATTTTGCTTCTGCTGCTGCATCAACAATTGCTTGTATTATCTCCATATTGTTTACATTAAACGCTCCAATTGCAAAGCCTTCCTCCATTGATTTTTTAAACATGTCTTTAGTTGTTACTAACATAATATTCCTCCATTCTATTTTACTTATATTTGTATTTTATTTCTATTCTTTTTATATGTCAAGATATTATTGATTTAAGTTTCGACTTTTTGTAAGTGGAGATTATAATATATATTTTTTGAAACACTGCGTAAGCGACTAAACGAGCTATGCGAGTGCGATTGGATCAACCTACAGACTAAATCTTGATTTTATAGGTTGCGACACACAAAGTGTAAAAAAATTATATATTATAATCTCCACTTACAAAAAGTAAAACTTAAAATTATTGAATAAATATATAAAGAACGACATTTTAAAATC
>CAQPRV010000029.1 GCA_948857205.1 uncultured Clostridia bacterium | reverse complement strand
TTCATATAATTCTACAATTGTTTTTTTAAATTCCTCTGTATATGTTTTCATTTTTAGACACTCCTTTTACATTTACATAATATTATATCATCTTTTCATCAATTCGTAAAATTTTGTGTCTATATATCTATTCTAACATCAGTCATAATATGTCCTGTAATATTCATTTCATCATCATATAAAGTAATATCTTTGTAAGCATTTGCTACTCTGATTTTGTTTTGATTAAAGTGAACAGATTTCCATTTTAAACTACATCCTTCTTCTGGTCGCATACCTGTTTGAAGTAACGTAGCAAAAAGTAATGCAAATGGTCTTTTATCTTCCTCACATACATCAAGCCATACTTTTTGCCTATCTTCTGGTAAATAGCATACTTTTGCTCTTTTCTTCTTTTGAAATTTCAAATCAAAGTTTGGAACTTCCTTTATTAACCCTTTTTTGTCTTTTGCATAAGTTAATACTGCTCTAATAAGCAAGAACAAATCTTTAACAAGTCTAGGTGTTTTCTGTCTTTTCTGATTAATATAATTTTCTACTAAATCTTTACTAATTTCGCCCACATGATATTTTTCAAAATCTACCATAACATGATTTTTAATTGTATTTATGTATGTTTCTACTGTTTTTAAGCTAATCGTTTTATTAGTAGTAGGGTTAACTTGATATTTTATTTGAAAATCAAGGAGTAAAATTAGAAGTTAATTTAAAAGATGAAACCGTATGGCTTACACAAGAGCAAATGTCAAAATTATTTGAAAAAGCTAAATCTACTATTAATGAACATATAAAGAATATATATAAAGAAGGAGAATTAGTCGAAACAGAAACAATGACTAAATTCGGAAATTCCGAATTTGCTGATAAACCTACTAATTATTATAATTTAGATATGATTATATCTGTTGGATATCGAGTAAAATCGCAAAATGGTATTTTATTTAGAAAATGGGCTACTAGAATATTAAAAGATTATATGTTAAAAGGATATGCTGTAAATCAAAGAAGATTAGAATATTTAGAAAAAACAATAAAACTAATTGATATAGCAAATAGAATAGATGAAAGACTGGAAGGAAATGATGCAAAAGAAATATTAAAGGTAATTGGAGATTATTCAAAAGCACTTGATTTATTAGATGACTATGACCATAGAACACTAAAGAAAATAGATGGAAATATTGATGAAAGAAAGATTGAATACAAAGAATGTATAGAAGTTATAAATAGGTTAAGATTTAATGAAGAAAGTTCACTATTTGCAGTAGAAAGAGATAAAGGATTAGAATCAATTATAGGCAATATTTATCAAAGTTTTGGTGGACAAGATATTTATAAAAGTATTGAAGAAAAAGGAGCAAACTTCTGATATTTAATAGTAAAAAATCATGTATTTGCAGATGGAAATAAAAGAATTGCAGCAACATTATTTATATACTTTTTAAATTTTTATGGAATATTATATAAAGATGGAAAACAAACAATAGACAACAATACTTTAGCAGCACTAACTTTATTAATAGCAGAATCAAATCCAAAAGAAAAAGATGTAATAATAGATTTAGTAATGAACTTTTTGAATAATGATTGAGATTTAATCTCAGCGACAACTTACAATAAGTAGGGCAGATAATAAGTTGAACAATAGATAGTATAATAAAAAATAAAATCATAATTATAGGAGATTTTGTATGAGTTTAGTTATAAATATATATTATACAGGAAAAGACGGAAGTGCAAGAAAATTTGCAGAAGAAATGGTATCAAAAGGAATAGTAGATTTAATTCGTGCTGAAGAAGGAAATGAAAGATATGAATATTTCTTCCCAATGGAAGATCCAGAAACAGTAATACTAATTGATAAATGGAAAAATCAAGAGGCACTTGATTTACACCATAAATCAGATATGATGAAACAAATTGCAGAACTTCGTAATAAGTATGGACTTCGTATGAAAGTAGAGCAATTTACAGAATTATCGAAATAATAATTGAGATAGATTAGTTTGAAAGATAACTAATCTATTTTTTTTATAAATTTCAAAAAAACTATTGACCGACAGTAACTACCGACTGATATAATTCCAATTAGTAAAACAAAAATATAGATTAAAGGAGAGATGAAAATATGGAATATGTAACTTTAAATAATGGAGTTAAAATGCCAAAAGCAGGTTTTGGAGTATATCAAGTAAATAAGGAGGAATGTGAAAGAGTTGTAATAGATGCAATAAAAGCAGGGTATAGACTAATTGATACAGCACAAAGTTATTTTAATGAAGAGGAAGTGGGAAATGCTATTCAAAAAGCAATAGATGATGGACTTGTAAAAAGAGAAGAATTATTTATTACTTCAAAAGTTTGGATAGATAACTATGGATATGAAAAGTGCAAAGAATCAGTTTTAAAATCAATGGAAAAACTGAAAGTAGATTATTTAGATTTAATGCTATTGCATCAACCTTTTGTAGATTATTATGGAGCTTATAGAGCATTAGAAGAATTATATGAAGAAGGAAAGCTAAAAGCAATAGGAGTAAGTAACTTTTATCCAGATAGATTAAGTGATATTTGCTTATTTGAAAGAAAAATTATACCACAAATAAATCAAGTAGAAACAAATGTATTTAATGCACAATTTGAGGCACAAGAAAATATGGAACAATTTGGAGTACAAATAGAAGCATGGGCTCCGTTTGCAGAAGGTAGAAACAATATGTTCCAAAATGAAACATTAAAGAAAATAGGAGATAAATATAACAAGTCAATAGCACAAGTAATATTAAGATGGCTAACACAAAGAAATGTAGTAGTGCTATCAAAATCAACCTTAATGGAAAGAATAAAAGAAAACATTAATATATTTGATTTTGAACTTTCAAAAGAAGATATGGAAGAAATTGCAAAATTAGATACAAAAACAAGTAGTTTCTTTAATCACTATGATCCAGCAATGGTAAAATGGTTTGATGAAACAGTAAAATCAAGGAGAGAAAATCAAGATCATAATAAAGATAAGAAAAATTGGTAAAATAGATTATAAATTAATAAGAGTTATGATAGAATAAGGTTATATACAAAATATTAAATGGAGGGATTTAGATGCGAAAAAATTTAGGAAATAAAATGAATTTTCTACCACTTCCAGTCTTAATTATTGGAACTTATGATGAAAATGGAAATGCAAATGCAATGAATGCAGCATGGGGAGGAATACAAGATTATGGAAGAATCTATGTGTCATTATCACAACACAAAACAACAGATAATTTAAAACTAAAAAAAGCATTTACAGTTAGTTTTGCAACAAAAGCAACAGAAGTTATTTCAGATTATTTTGGAGTTGTATCAGGAAATAAAGAAGATAAAATAGCAAAAGCAGGAGTTAATATAACAAAATCAAATTTTGTAGATGCACCAATTATTGAAGAATATCCATTAACTTTGGAATGTGAAATGGAATCGTTTGAAGATGGTATTTTAGTAGGTAAAGTTGTAAATACTTCTATTGATGAAAATTATTTAGATGGGAACGGAAAAATTGATGTAGAAAAAATGCAAATAATAGCATTTGACATGGTAAGTAATACTTATAGAGTATTAGGAGATGTTGTAGGTAATGCTTTTAAAGATGGATTAGATATGAAATAAATAAAAAAGAAATCAGTTTGTGCAAATACAGACTGATTTTTTTTACTACTTTTGGTTAGTATCAATTAAGTAACTAAAATATTGAGTTTTTCCAGAAAGTACATCATTATAAAAATTTTCTTTCCAATTTAAAAAGTCAAGGCTCTCTTGCAAGTCAGACATTTCTTTCAAAAGCTGTTCCTTTTTTACAGCTAAAATAGATTGTCTTTCAGGAATAGTAGATTCTCCTTTTAAGCATAAAGCAAGATATTCTTTCATTTCTTCAATACTCATATTGCATTTTTTTAAACAAGTTAAACTTTTGATCCAAGAAATATTATTGTCATCAAAAATTCTATAATTATTTTTATCTCTTTTTACATTAGGAATTAATCCTTCATTGCAATAATATTTTAGTGTTTCATAAGTCATACCAACCTTTTCACAGGTTTCTTTCATTGAATACATATCTATACCTCCAAAAAAATTAAAAAATTCCAAAAAAACTATTGACCGATAGTAACTACCGACTGATATAATTCCATTGTAAAACAAAACAACTAATTAGTCAAGCCGAAATTAAAATATAGTAGTATGCAAGACATTTAATAATAAGGAAAGGAGGACAAATGAAGAAATTTAAAATAATAATTGATATTTTATTATTTATAATTACAGGTGCTTTATTTAATATAGGGTTAATTGGAAATTTAATGCACGAAATATTAGGAATTGCTTTGGCTATCCTTATTATAATTCATATTTTATTAAACTTTAAATGGATAAAGCAAGTAACAAAAAATTTCAAAAAGACCAATACAAAAACTAAAATCATGTATATAGTAGATATTCTTATAATGATAATATATGTAGGAGCAATTATTTGTGGAATATTAATAGCAAATGAAGTATTTAACTTTCACATGAGTAGTAGTTTAGGTTTTGTACTTGCACATCTAATTTTAGGAAGATTAGCAATTATAACAATGTTTATTCATCTAGGATTACATTTAGATAGAATATTTAAAAAAGTAAAGAATGAAAAATTTAAGAAAGCAATTTATATAATATATATATTCATTGTTATAGGAATTGCAGTTTACTTTATTTATACATTAACACATAGTTTTCAATGGTTATATGCTTTTAAGTTAGCCGTTTGAACGAAGTGAATTACGGATAACTTATGCAATCGACCAAAGGGAGATTGTAAACATTAAAAAATATAAGAATATAAAAAAGGAGAGATTTGAAAATGAATAAAAAAGTATTAATAGGAATTATAGTTGCAATATTAGTAATTATTGCAGTTGTTGCAGGAGTTATTATTATCAATAATAACAATACAAAAAATAATAATTTATCAGCTATGAATGGTAGTGAAAATGATAATATGCTTGTAGGAGAGAATGAACAAAAAGAAAATGAGGAAGATATGACAAATAGCGAACAAGAAAAAAACACTACAAAAAGTGGAAGTAAAACATTAGTTGTATATTATTCAGCACAAAATCATACAAAGGCAGTTGCAGAAAAAATTGCACAAAACTTAAATGCAGATATTTTTGAAATAGAGCCAGAGGAAAAATATTCAGAAGAAGATTTGAATTGGACTAATAGAAATTCAAGAGTTTCAAAAGAACATGATGATGAATCATTAAGAGATATTAAATTAAAAAAGGACACAGTAGATAATTGGAGTGATTATGATACAGTATTAATTGGCTATCCTATATGGTGGGGCATTGCAGCATGGCCAGTAGACACTTTTGTAAAAGCGAATGACTTTAATGGAAAAACAGTTATACCATTTTGCACATCTACATCAAGTGGTCTAGGACAAAGTGGAAAATTACTTGAGAAAGAAGCAAATGGTGGAGATTGGAAAAATGGACAAAGATTTAATGAAAGACCATCAGATTCTACAATTAAAAATTGGACAGATGGTATAAAATAAAAAAATAGGAAGGAATGGAAAGTAAAATGAATAAAAAATTAGTTATAGGAATCGTTTTAGCGATAATT
>CAQPRV010000028.1 GCA_948857205.1 uncultured Clostridia bacterium | reverse complement strand
AAATAAAAAGAAAAATCTTAAAAGATTACAAACTTTTGTGATTTGAATTTACTTTTACCTAAAAAATGATATAAAATTATTAAGTTTTATCTCTAGGCGGAACGGAGGAAAGATGGAAATTCAAGTCATAGAGAAAACAAATGGAAGAATCAACAGAGTAACAGGAACAACAATCAAAGAAAGATTAAGAGTATGTGCCTATTGCAGAGTAAGCACAGATAATGAAGAACAATTAAATAGTTATCAATCACAATTAAAGTATTATGATGAAAAAATAAATAGTAAATCAGAATGGCAATTTGCAGGAATATATGCAGATGAAGCTATAAGTGGAACACTAGATTTTAAAAGAACAAACTTTATGAAAATGATAGAAGATAGCATGTCTGGAAAAATTGATATGATACTAACGAAATCCATATCAAGATTTGCTAGAAACACATTAGATACTTTAAAATATGTAAGAATGCTAAAAGAGAAAAATGTTGTAATACTATTTGAAGAAGAAAATATCAATACAGGTTCAGGGCAAGGAGAATTAGTATTAACATTATTAAGTGCAATGGCACAACAAGAAAGCGAAAATATATCTTCACATGTTCTATTAGGTTTAAAGATGAAAAAAGACAGAGGAGAACTAATTGGCTATAATGGTTGTTATGGCTATAACTATAACCTTGAAACAAAAGAAATAACAATCAATGAAGATGAAGCAAGTATTGTAAGATATATGTTTGAAAGATATGTTGAAGGAGTAGGCTCAAGTACTATAGCAAGAGAACTAACAACTAAAGGAATAAAAACTCCGAAAGGGGGAAATAAATGGTGCGAATCAACAATAAGAGGAATTCTAAAAAATGAAAAATATATTGGAGATGTGCTAATGGGAAAAACATTTACAATAGATCCAATATCACATAAAAGATTAAGCAATTTAGGAGAAGCAGATAAGCATTATCTAAAAGAACATCACGAGCCAATTATTAGCAAAGAGTTATTTGATAGAGTACAAGAAGTAAGAACAAAAAGAGCAGGTAACAGAGAAACAGGAAGAAGAAATGATAATTATAGTAAAAAATATCCTTTTAGTAGCAAACTATATTGTAGATTTTGTGGTAGCTTACTAACAAGAAGAAATTGGAATGCAAATAGAAATTGTGCAAAGGCAGTATGGCAATGTATAAAAAGAGCAAAACATGGAAAAGAAGAATGTTCGAATTGTAAAGCAATTCCAGAAGAAATATTAGAAGATTGTTTTGTGCAAGGTTATAGAATACTCTGTAATGATAATAGAAAAGTAGTAGAAAATTTTTTAGAAAAGATAGAAAATATCTTAAAAGAAAATACTACAAAAACAATAGTAACAAAACTAGAAAAAGACAAAGAAAAAATAAACAAGAAACTTGCTAATCTATTAGAACTAAATTTAGAAGGCAAAATCAACAAAGAACAATATACAGAAAAATTTGATAGCCTAAATGTAGAATTATTGAAAATAGAACAGAAAATAGAAAGCCTACTAAAAGAAACAAACAGAACAGAAAGCATTAAACAAAGATTAAACAACTTTAAAAGTTTATTTAAAGATATAGATATAATGCCGAAATTTGATAAAGATGTTTTTGAATGTTTAATTGATAAAGTAGTGATAGGCGAAATATTAGAAGATGGAACAACAAATCCATATACAATAAGATTTATATGCAAAAATGGAACAGAGATAAATTGCAAAGATAAATTTACTGCTATGAGCGATAAACAACATTCAAATAATACTGCAACCAGAGAGAAACAACACATGTGGAGTGCGTAGCAGTGCTTAACCTTAAATAACTTTGAAATTGTTTTACTGTAAGGATAGATAGATTAAATGTTAGATAATTTATTTTGTATATCTAACTAAAATCTAACCAAAGTATAATTTTAATTAAATATAATAAAAATTTTGAAAAATTGTAAATAACTAAATCTAGTTTAGAAAAAATGCTAAGCTAGATTTTTAATTCTTAAAACTAAAAGCAGAAGATATAGCTTCAGCAGAAAGTATTTTAGAATTTATATCTAAATGAGCATATACATTAGCAGTAGTGGAAAAGTCTGAATGTGCATACCTTTTGAGAGTGCGAACTTGCCGATTAAACCGTAAAAATATTAAAATTCTATAAGATAAGTTCCAAAAATATCAAAAAAAGTCATAAATAAGCGAAAAAAGATTGCCTCGTATGTGCATCTAAAAATAAAGTCATGCACCTGTTAAAAACTTCGTTTTTAAGCTGTCTTTGGGCGATTTGAGAGTCGCCCTCTTCCTGCAAAAATTGTGAAACTAAAATTTGAGTTCATAGAAGAAAAAGAATTAACTAAGTTGAAAAGTGTATAAAAGTAAAAAATAGCTTTATTTTTATAAGAATTTATATTATAATTCAATTAACAAAATAAAAAAAGAAGAAATAGATTGAGAAAAACAAATGATTATGGCAAGAAATTCTAAATAATATGTAGTAAAATTTTAAGTTTAATGGTATAATAATAATATATTGAAAGAGAGGAAGCTTATGAATAACCTAGATTTAATGAATTATTGGATTGAAAGTGCTGATGAAGATTATAATGTAATGAATGTATTGCATAATAGTAAAAAAAATAGTTATTCTCTATTTTTCGGACAAATGGTTATAGAGAAACTATTAAAGGCACTTTATGCAAAAAATAATAAAGGAGCTCCTTATGCACCAAAAACTCACGATTTATTATATTTAGCAGAAAAATTGAATTTAGAATTAACAGAAGAACAAGAAGTAACTTTAAATGAAATAACGACATTTAATTTAAGTACAAGATATGATGATTATAAAAGAGAATTTTATAATAAATGCACAGATAAATACACAAAAGAACAAATAAATAAAATTAAGGAGGTAAAATTATGGTTGGAAAAGATGTTAGAAAAAAAAGAAGATTAGTAAATAAAGAAATAGCAGAAATAGTAGATAAATATATTGCCGTTGTAAAAGAACACTATAATGTGGTAGCAATAATATTATTTGGCTCTTATGCAAAAGGAACAGAACATGAAGATAGTGATATTGATATAGCAGTAATTACAGACGATATAAAAACAGATACATTTGATGAAGAAGTAAAATTAATGATATTAAGAAAAGGGATAGATTATAGAATAGAGCCACATATTATAACAGTTGAAGACTATGAAAATGATGAAACACCTTTTGTAGTAGAAGTAAAAAATACAGGAATAAAAGTAGCATAAAGTATAAAAATTAATAAATAATTAAAATAGAGTAGAAAATAAATAGTTAAGACCTAGCAAACGGGAAGTTGTTGTTAGGGCAAGTATAAAAAACGCTTATTTATTTTCGCATTCCGCTATTATAAAGAAAATTTAATAAGAGGATAAACCTCTTTCTTTATAGTGCGAAAACTCTATAAGAAAGGGGAATTTTTATGTCAAAAATAAAAAAAATAATATTATCAGCAATGTTACTATCTATATTAATAATATTTTCAAGATTTGCATCTATAAAAACAGAAATATTAGTAATAAGTATGAGTTTTATACCAATTATGATGTCTGCAATATGGTTAGGATATAAATATACTATGTTAATAGCACTATTAGGAGATTTCATTGGAGCAATTTTGTTTCCATTTGGTCCATATTTTCCAGGATTTACTTTGAGTGCAGCAATTTCAGGTGCAATATATGGAATATTTTTATATAACAAAGGGAACGAGCGAGAAGATAAGAAATTAATTATAAGGCTTATTGTAAGCAGTATATTAGTGTTATTCATAGTAAATATTTTTATAACATCATTCTGGATACATATATTATATGGTAAAGCATATATTGCAGTTATGACAAGCAGAATTGTGACTCAAGTTATAATGTTACCAATTCAAGTAGTAACAATATATTTAATAGAAAAATTTTCAAGACCATTCGTAAATAAATATTTATTTGATAAAAAGTAAGGAAAATAAGGTAAATGATAAAAATACAAAATTTAAGTTATATGTATAATAAAAAAGATTTAATTTTAGATAATATAAATTTACAAATAAATAATGGAGAAGCCATCAGCATTATTGGTAAAAATGGATGTGGTAAATCTACACTATTAAAACTTATTGCAGGAATAATGAAACCATCAAGTGGAAACATTTTTATAGAAGATATAGATATTTATAAAAGAGAAAATTTAAGAAAAGAGATAGGGATAGTTTTTCAAAATCCTGATACACAGATATTATTTCCCAAAGTATATGATGATATAGAATTTGCTTTAAAAAATTTAAGTTTAGAAGATAGACAAAAAAGAATACAAAATGCACTAAAAAAAGTAAATCTAATAGATAAACAAGAACAAGATACATATACTCTATCTTTAGGTCAAAAACAAAGAGTGAATATAGCTAGTGTTTTAGCAATAGACCCAAAGTACATATTATTAGATGAGCCCACAACAATGATTGATTCTAAAGAGAAAGATAATATCTATCAAATAATAAAAGAACTAAAAAAGGAAAATAAAACAGTAATCTTTGTTACAAATAATATTAATGAAATTTTACTATCTGATAAAATTATTATATTAAAAGATAAAAAAATTGAACATATAATCCCCAAAAGTAAATTATTAGAAAATGTTAAAATATTACAAGAATGTGAAATAAGAATACCTGATGTTATTCAAATAATTTTAAAATTAAAAGAAAAAGGACAAGATATAAATTTAGAAGAATGGACAATTGAGGAAATGATAGATAAGATTGTAAAGGTGTGTAAATAGTGAAAAATGTGTTTAAATTATTGCTTTTTATTATATATATTATAGTTATATTTAGTATAAAAAATTATGAGCTTCTTGTTATTTATATATTAATTAATTTTATAATTAGTAAAATAGTTAATGTTAAATTTTTAGGATTTTTAGAAAATATTAAAACAATAATGATATTAGTTATATTTACAGCAATAGTTAATATGATATTTGGAAGTATTGAAGATGGTATAATTTTAGGAATAAGAATTTTAATTGCATATAATATTACTTATATTTTCTCTAAAATTTTTGACGTTTTAGAAATATCAAACACAATAGAAATAATATTAAAACCATTGTATATATTTAAAATAAATGTAAAGAACATCAGTCTTATAATATCAATAGCATTATGTATGATTCCAATATTAAAAGACGAATTAGAACAAACAAAAAACTCATTAAAATCAAAAGGATATAAATTTAAACTAAATAATTTAAATCTATATATAAAGCCAGTAATAATTTCAATATTAAAAAGAACAGATGAACTTGAAAAAACATTAATTGTAAAAGGTTATCAAGAATAGGAGTTAAGATAATGGATATAGAAAAATATTTATCAAAATTTTTTAATGGAACTAAAAATCCTAGTTTAAAAGTAATGGAATTTTTTATGGAGGAATTTGAGCATCCAGAAAAAGAATTAAAAACAATTCATATTGCAGGCACTAATGGAAAAGGTAGTATAACAGAAATGATTGCAAAAGTACTAATAAATGCAGGATATACAGTAGGAAAATATATGAGTCCACATTTAATAAAATATAATGAAAGAATAAGTATAAATAATAAAAATATTAATGATATTGAAATTGAAGAATTAATAAATAAGATTAATCCAAAAATAGAAGAATATAATTCAAAAAATGATACTCCTGTAACATTATTTGAACTAGAAACCACAATGGCATTTTTATATTTTAAAGAGAAAAAGTGTGACTTTGTTATATTAGAAACAGGGCTAGGAGGATTATATGATTGTACAAATATCTGTAAACCTATAATATCAATTATATCTAATATAGGATATGACCATATGCAGATATTAGGAAATACCTTGCCAGAAATAGCAGTACAAAAAGCAGGAATTATTAAGGAAAACTCAAATACAATTTTTGTTAGTCAAGAAGATGATGTTAATAAAGTGATTTTTAATACTTGTAAAGAAAAAAATAATGATTTACATATTATATCAGAAAAAGATATAATAAATTATTCTTATGATAAAAATTATCAAAAATTTGATTATAAACAATTTAAGGATATTTTAGTAAACTTAAAAGGGTATAAACAATGTATAAATGCAAGTATTATAATAGAATGTGTACAAATATTAAATAAAATTGGATATGAAATAATTGAAAAAGACATGAAAACTGCTCTAAGAACAATAATACATAAAGCGAGATTTGAAACAATAAGTAAAGAACCTTTAATAATATATGATGGAGCACATAATGAGCCAGCAATTGAAAATTTAAAAAATACAATAAATATGTATCATAAAGAAGATAAAAAAGTATATATAATTTCAATATTAAAATCAAAGGATTATAAAACAATATTAAAACAGTTATGTACTGACCTAGACATAATATACATTTTTACAAGTGGAAATGATAGTACTAGATATGTAGAAAAAGAAGAACTTTTAAAAACAGCCAAAACATATTTAAAAATTCCCAATATGTTTGCATTAGATTTAGAAGAAAGTATAAGAGAGGTTAAAAATAAGTATATAAATTATACAACTTTTGTTATTGGAAGTTTTTATATTTATAGTGATGTGTTAAAGTTTATAAGCAAGTTATAATATTATTAAATTACCACCACAGTTAATTTTAAGTCAATTTGTTGTAATGAATAAGTAAAAGAAAGATAGGAGTTTCAGCCTTTTAGGTTGGAGCTCCTTAAAAAATATAAAAATTTTTTCAAAAAATGCTCAAAACCATTTTTAAATTGCACTCTTATTTATTGAAGAAGAAAAGAAGGAGGAAACTTAAAAATGGGATTAGTATTATTTATTCTAGAATCTGTAAGATGTGTTTGAATTTGTTATACATTTTTAAATATAAGAAAATTAAGAAGATAGAGGAAAGAAGTTATGAATATAAGAATTAATAATATTAATGAAGATGATATAGAAAATATTGCTTTTATAAAAGCAATGCTAATAAAAAGAAGTATTGAAGATTTAGAAATAAGTTATAAAAATAAAGAAAAATTAAAAAGTGAAGTACTAGATTATTTAAGAACCCATGATTAAAGTGTAACAAATAATGAAAAATAGAATAAGAATTGCTATATATTCAAGAAAATCAAAATATACAGAAAAAGGAGACTCTATTGGAAATCAAATAGAACTAGCAAAGGAATATATAAAAGCACATTATCCAAGCGACCAATATGAGGTAGAAATAAAAGAATATGAAGATGAGGGATTTTCTGGAGGAAATATTGACAGACCACATTTTCAAGAATTTTTAAAAGACCAAAATAAAAATCCATATGATGTTTTAATATGTTATAGGCTTGATAGAATAAGTAGAAATATTGCAGACTTTTCAAAATTAATGGAAGAATTAACAACAGTAAATACTAGCTTTGTTTCAATTAAAGAACAATTTGACACAAAAACACCAATGGGAAGAGCTATGATGTATATTGCATCTGTTTTTGCACAATTGGAAAGAGAAGTAATAGCAGAAAGAGTTAGAGATAATATGCTAGAACTAGCAAAAACGGGCAGATGGCTAGGAGGAGATACTCCAACAGGATTTAAAGCAGAAAGATATGAAATAGTGCAAGTATGCGAAAAAGATGAAAAGTCAGAAGAAATTGTAGGAAGTAAAACAAGAAAGGCATGTAAGTTAGTAACTGATGAAGAAGAAAAAGAGCTAATATTACATTTGTGTAATAAATATTTAGAATTAAAATCATTATCACAATTAGAACATTATTGTTTAGTAAATAATATAAAAACTAAAAATGGAAAGGAATTTGGCATATTTTCATTAAAAACCATATTAACAAATCCAGTATATGTAAAAAATGACCAAGAAGTTTTAAAATATTTTAAAGAAAAAGGAATACATATTTATGCAGAGCCAGATGGCAGAGATAAGTTTGATGGAAAATATGGACTATTAGCATATAATAAAAAAAGTGGAAATATAAAACAAATGAAATTAGAAGATTGGATAATAGCAGTTGGATTACATGAGGGATTTTTAAGTGGAGAAAAATGGGTAAAAATACAAAGAATAATAGAAGAAAATAGTAAGAACATGAGATTTAGAGCAGCAAGTTCAAGTTATAGTAAAAATGATGTGATTTTTTCAGGAATTTTAAGATGTGGAGAATGTAATAGTAAAATGATAATCATGTCAACAGGAAATAATCTAAAAAATGGAGATAGGAGATATTATTATAAATGTGAAAATAAAACAAAATCAAAAAGACTTTTTAGTAATGGATATAATATATCAGGTAAAGATTTAGATAATAGTGTTTCAGATATTTTAAAATCTGTATTTGTTCCTAATTCTGAAGTATATAAAGAATTACAAAAAATGGTATTATCAAAAAACACAACAGATACTACATCAGAAATAGATTTGTTAAATGCAAAAATAAATAAAAATAATCAAGAAATAAAAAAATTAGTAGAAAAATTAAAATTTTTAGATATAGAAGTAATTGATGTAGTAAATGATGCAATAAAAGAATTAAAAAATGACAATCAAGAAATAAAATTGAAAATAAATCAATTAGAAAATAAAAAAGAGAGTAAAAAATATCAAACAGAAACAGCCAAATTTATTTTAAATATAATAAATAATTGTTTTGATGTATATGATTCACTAACATTAAAAGATAAAAAAGACATTTTAAATATGTTTGTAGAAGAAGCAACTGTTACTAATAGAAATACAGTAGAATTAAAATTTTTAAATACAAAATTAAATGAAGAAACCAAAAAATGGTATTATAATAATCAGTTAAATAAAAAGGAAAATCAAACTAATTTAAATATAACAGAAAAAATAATAAAACCTAATATAAAAGTTAATGCAAGAAGTGAAGATATATCAAATGTATTTCAACATATAAGGGATAAGGGTATTTTAAATGAGCCATTAAAATATGACATTAGTCAAAGAAAATTTATAACAGATAATCATAAAAAAGAGATGGATTTTATTGATTATGTAAAAGAATATAGAAGAAATAGAAAGCTAAGTCAAAGAGAAGTAGCAGAAAAGTTGAAAATAGATGAAGATGTTTATGCTAGATATGAAAGAAAAAAATTAATAGTAAAAAGTCCAGAATTAGTAGATAATCTAATAGATATTTTAGAAATGGATAAAAGCAAAATTAAAATACCAGAATATGTGGAGTTTTTAAGAAGTAATCCCAACGAAAGAATTAGAAAATACATAAAAGAAAATAATATAACTTATAAAAAATTTGCTAAATTAGCAAAAGTACATGAGAAAACAGTTTCAAGATGGATAAAAAATAAATCTGATGTATCATTAAAAGAATTTCATAATGTAATGAAAGTATTAGATGGTAAAATTAATTTAAAATATAAAAGTATGAATGATGAAATGGAGATTTAAGGGTGTGGACAGTTTGGTTATGTGTTCGCACTCTGAAATAGTGTGCATGACCTAGCCATTCTTGAATAGCTTTCATAGATACATTTCTTGCTAATAATAAACTAGCACAAGAATGTCTTAAATCATGAAATCTAATATGTCTTAAACCACTATTTTTTAAGAGTAAAGGAAAATGCCTTGTAACATAATCAGGTTTTATAATAGAACCATCAGGATTTAAGCAAACATATTCTTCATATTTTGTATTATAGCTTTTCTTAAATTTCTTTTTATAATATTTTTGTTGCTTTTTAGCATTTTCTAAAGCAATTATAATTTCATCAGTTAAAGGCAAAGTTCTATGACTAGCATTTGTTTTAGTTCTATCTTTTCCTAAAATTCTATTCGTACCTTTAATTTTAACTTCTACGATTGTATGCTTAATTGTAATTGTTTTATTTTCAAAATCAATAGCAGACCATTTTAAGCCTAAAACTTCACTTCTTCTTAAACCATAAAAGGCTGTAAGTAAAATGACTAAGTGAAGTGGATCATTTCTGGATTTTTCAAAAAGTGTATTCAACTCATTTTCAGAGTAAAATGAACCAACAAAAATATTTTTTTTAGGTCGTTTTACTTTGTCAGCAGGATTATTTACAATTAAATCGTTTTTAAAAGCATAATCAAGTGATTTTCTAATAATAGCATGATAACGAATAACGGTAGTAGGCTTTAATCCATCAGCTAATAAAATATCATAAAAGTTTTGAATATATATAGGTTCTAATTCTAGCAATTTTACAGGATTTAAAGTAAAATAATTTTTAATTCTTGAATTAATCATTTGCAAATGAGATGTATAAGTAGTTAATTCAAGATTACTTTTTACTTTTTCAATCCATAATTTTAAGTAGTCAAAGTATAGAATATTTTCATCATAATTTTTACGAGAATCCATTGCATGCAATTTTTCTCTAAACAGCATATACTTTTTAGCTTGTTCATCATTTTCTTATTTAATTCGTTCTTGCAAATTAAAAGATTTTTCAAATTGTTCTCTATATTCTTCTGCTTTTTGCAAAGCTTGCCTTTTATTTCCACGAGCAACTTTAATTCCAGTTGAAACCCATTTTTGTTTTCTTTTATTGTTATCATCTTTATAATTAATTACTGCTTGATATATATTATTTTTTTCATATAAACTAACAGTTATATTTGTTTTACGTAGGTTTTCTGTTACATTTCGCATAAATAACTCCTTTCGTTCATAACAGAGTTGAATTTACCTACTATTTATAATATTGGAATTATAATAGCATAGATTTAATCAAAAATCTAGTTATGAGCAATTTTTTTCAGTAAGATATAAAATTACATCAGTTTTAGTAATTTTATATTGTCGACCAATTTTAATCGATTTAATAATATTATTTCTTAATAAGTCATAGGCTAATTTTTTACTAATACCACCTAACATTAATTGCAGTTCTTTAACATTTACAACGTCAGGATAGTTCCTAAACATAGATTTATAATATTTCTGAGAATAATTATTACACATTTTTATACCTCCAATTAGAAAAATGTATTTATAAGAAAAGTATAGCAAGTTAATTTTTAAAAGTATACTGCAGAATTTTGCAATGTTTTTGCAAAGAATTATGTAAAATTTAAAAAAAGAAAATCCTAAAATTTTGAAAATTATATTGACTTTTAGAAATATTTGTTTTATTATATATACATAAGTAAATTGGAGGAAGTAAAGGTGAAATATATTTATAATAAATTAGTAAGAGATAGAATACCAGAGAATATTAACTCTATGGAAGGAAGAAAATGTAATTTTAAAATTCTAAAGGATGATGAGTATTTAAAAGAATTAGATAAAAAATTATTTGAAGAAGCACATGAATTTATAGAAGAACATTCAATAGAAGAACTTGCTGATTTAATGGAAGTTATTTTTGCTATAATGAAGGATAGGAATATATCAATAGAAGATATAGAAAATGCTAGAAAAATTAAAAATAATAAAAAAGGTTCTTTTAATGATAAAATTTATTTGATTGATGTTGAGCAAGAAGAAATAGATGAAAGAGAAGAAAATGAACTGAAAAAAGAGTGGAGGAAAAATACTTAAAATATGTTGGATTATGTTATAAAAAACGTTACTAAATATATAAATAGGAATAATTTTAAAAGCTTTTTGATTGGTTTATATATAAGTTTGATTTAAATGATAAATCTGAACAATTTGAGAAAAACAGAAAAAATAATTTACACCCTATAAGACCAAGAAAAGGAGAAATATATTTAATAGAATTTGGTCAAAATATAGGAAAAGAATTATGTAATACACACATGGGAATTATTATGCAAGATTCATATAAAAAATAGTGTATCAAGTACAGTTATTGTAATACCAATTTCTAGTTCTAATAGGTTATGTGATACACACGAAAAGATTTTAGAAACAGACTTAGAAGAAGGAAAACTAAATAAATTACCATCTAAAGCAAAGGCAGAACAAATCTCTTGTATAGACAAATCTCGTTTAATTTATAAAATAGGAAAAATGACACCTGAATTTATGATAAGACTAGAGAAAAGACTTTTAAAAAATCTTGATATTGCCTAAAATTATGATATAATTAAATTAATAAATATTTTCCACGTAAGGTGGAACTTACTTATATAGAAATATATAAGGTTGATTTAAGAGTAAAGGATCAAAACTATACTCTTTTTGCATATATTTTAAAGATTTTAATATAATATATAATATAGATTAATCTAATTTGAGATTTTAGATCTCACATATATATGAGTAACTTATATAGTTTTAGTTGAGAAGTATTTTTTCAGATACTTTTCTTTTTTGATATTATTAAAAAGCACTAAAGGAGATTAATATGAAAGAATATGATATATTGGATTCTAATACTAAAAAGGTTCAATTATTTAATGAAAACATACATACTTATCCTTTTGTAATAAGTATGCCACATAGTGGAACATTACTATCAGAAAAAATGTATAATAATCTAATTGAAAATACTATATTAGCTAATATGGATTGGTATTTACCACAGTTATATAGTTTTTTAAGTGATATGGGATTCACAGTAATAATTAATAATATTAGTCGATATGTAATTGATGTTAATAGAAGTTTAGATGATAAAAGTAGTAATTTTTCATATAATAGAAATTTGATTTATACAAAAACCACTTTTGACAAAGATATGTATAAAAACACCTTATTACAAGATGAGATGACAGAAAGGATAGATAATTATTATGTACCATACCATAAAGAGATAGAAAAATTATTAAAAGAAAAATTAAAATATTTTGAAAAAGTATATCTGATAGACTTACATAGTTTTGGTAGAAATATAGGTAGCGATATTGTGTTAGGAAATAACTGTGGAAAAACTACTAGTAACAATTTTTTTGAAATTATGAAAAATAGTCTAGAAAAATGTGGATTTATAGTTAGTAGTAATAAACCTTATAAAGGTGGTTATATAACTAAAAATTATAGAGAGAAATTTAATAATTGTGAAACATTACAAATTGAACTTTATTATCGAACTTATATAGATAATAGAGAATTTATAGAAGAATATAAACCTACAGTTAATGAGAAGGTATTTTATAATACTCAAGGAAAAATGATGAGAGTTTTTGAGAAAATGAAAGAAATAATTTAAAATGGAGAATATAGAAAATATGAAATTCAAATATATATTTTTTGATTGGGGGTATACCCTAATTAGTAAATTTAATAATGTTGATGATAAAATAGATGAAATATTAGAGAAGTATAGTTTAAAATGGGATGATGTTTTTAAAAAATGGAAAAGTTATCAAATATTAAATTCTCTAGGAAGAATTACAGAGCATGAAATATATGAAGATTTATCAGCTATTTTAAATGTTACAAAAGAAGATTTAAAAAAGATTGATATGTTATTATTAGAATCTCATATTTTAGACGAAGAAACGAAAGATACAATTATTAAATTATATAATCAAGGATATTATTTAGGAATTATAAGTAATAATTCCATTAGAAATATTGAATATATTTTAGAGAGAGAAAAACTAAAAAAATATTTTAAGAAGATAATTATTTCAGAGGAAATTCAAGAAAGAAAACCAAATTTAAAAGTATATATGAAAGCTTTTGAAGAAGTTTCTCAAGAAGAATATAATAAGATAGCTTTTGTTAGTGATGAATTATTAGAAGATTTATTGCCAGTAAAAGTATTAGGAGTAAAAACAATTTGGTATGAACAAAATATAAATAATGAATGGAAGAAAAAAGAAGAAGTATTAATAGAACCAGATTATAAAATAAAATCAATAAGAGAATTATTAGATATAGTATAATTATAATATTATAAATAATAGGTATTCTGTTACTAAAACATCTAACTAAAATCTAACCAAAGTAAAAATAATTTACAAAAAAGCCTTAAAATTTGTAAATATTGCTATCACAAAATCTTATAAAGTAAATAGCAAAAACCATTAGAAACTCAGTTTTTTTAAGTTACTCAACATACTCTAAAAAATCTTAAAAGATTTTTAGATGAAAACATGTGGAGTGTTGTTCGGTGCTATATCTAAAAGATTCGATACAATAGCTGAGTTTACTGCTTTTGAAGATTTTATTAGTTTTGATAAAAAAGGTAAAAATAAGGTTAAAAGAGTAGAAAATAATAAAATTAAGGTAACGATAGAAGTTGATATGGTGTGTGGAGTAGTATAATTTGATAATAAAAATATGAATGTTTGGAGATAAAACTTAATTTAAAATATGTATTTTATAGAAATATAAGATACATATTTTTTGATAAAAATTTATACAAATTACTTGAATAATAAACGAATGTTTGGTACAATATAATCGATAAAAACAAATAGGAGATGATAATATTGAGTAATTTACAAGCAGAAGAATATAAAAATTTTGAAGAAATAAAAAAGATTAGAGAAGATGGAACTGAATATTGGAGTGCGAGAGATTTAAGCGAAGTTTTGCAATATAAAAAATGGGAAAATTTTGCTAAAGTTATAGATAGAGCAAAACTAGCATGTAAAAATAGTGGATTTGAAATTCAAGAACATTTTCCTGAGGTCAGGAAAACGATAGAAATGCCTAAAAATGCGACAAAAGAAGTTTTAGATTATGAACTTTCAAGATATGGATGTTATTTAATAGTACAAAATGGAGATCCAAGAAAAGAAGTAATTGCTTTAGGACAAACATACTTTGCAATTCAAACGAGAAGACAGGAAGTTGCAGATTATTTTAATCAATTAGATGAAGATAATAAAAGATTAGTTATTCGTGGAGATATAAAGCAATGGAATCAAATGCTATTAGAAGTGGCACATAATGCTGGAGTAATAACAAATCAAGAATATGCAGAGTTTCAAAATTCTGGATATATGGGATTATATGGAGGATTAACAGTTGAAGATATACATAGAAAAAAGAATTTGAAAGATAATGAGAAAATACTTGATTTTATGGGAAGTGAAGAATTAGCAGCAAACTTATTTCGTATTACACAAACAGAAGCTAAATTGAAAAGAGAAAAAGTGAAAGATAAAGAAAAAGCAAATCAAACACATTATACTGTTGGAAAAACTGTAAGAAAAGCAATAGAAGATATTGGAGGAACAATGCCAGAAAATTTACCAACACCAGAAAAGAGTATAAAACAAGTAGAAAGGGAGCAACTAAAGAGATTAAAAGATAAAAAAACAAAATTAATGCTAGATGAGTAAAACTAGAAGATTCAAAAGTTATGTAAATTTGAAATTTGACAGATTTACAATAATATGGTACAATTAAAAACATATTTAAGAGTTTACCTAAAAGTAATAAATTTTGAGCGGTAAAGGGTAGCAAAAATAGAAATGTTACTTACACTTATAAAGTAAGATTATAAAGTCTTGCAAAGGAGTCTTAAAAGATTCTTTTGTGAGGCTTTTTTATATACTAAGATACTATAAAAGGAGATGAAAATTATATGGAAATAAAAATTCAAACAACATCAAAAGATCTAATTTTAATTAGAAAGGTAACAAATAATGATGCAAGGCAATATATAAAACTTATAAATTCTGTTTGGAGAGTTGCTTATAAAGATATTTTTCCAGAGGAAGTATTTATTGATAGAGAAAGAGAGACAGAAAATAGGATTATAAGTTTTGCTGATAAATTTTATAATTATAATAAAAGATTATGCTATGTTGCTGAATGTAATGATGTAATTGTTGGGGCAATATATGGAACAATAGAATCAACTTATGAACATTTTTTTGAAAGCGATTTTGCTGATTTAGTTGCACTGTATATAAATCCAAAGTATCAAGGAAAAGGAATAGGCACGAAATTAAAAAATATTTTTGAAGATTGGGCAAGAAAAAATGGAGCCAAGAAATATATAATTGGAGTTTTAAAAGATAATAATAATGCTCGAAGGGTATATGAAAGCTGGGGTGGAGAACTTGATGAATGGAAACAAAAATTCTATAAATTAGGTGTAGGATATGATGAAGTTTTTTATAAATATAATTTATAAAAATTATAAATTTATTAATAAAAGAAAGATTTAATTTATAAGGAGTGAAGAAGTAATGCAAACAACAATAGAAATTCCTCAAATAGAGGATTTTAATAGAGTAAATGAATTAGCAAAACAAGTTCATGAATTACATGTAAATTGGAGACCAGATTTATTTTTTAGTGTAGATGAGGTAATCAGTAAAGAAGAGTTTGAAAAAATGATACAAGCTAAGGAAATATTCATAGCAAAGATAGAAAATGAAATTGTTGGATATATAACTATTAATATTAAAGAAAAAATTAATCCAAGTATGAGATATAGAAAACAACTACAAATTGAAGCAATATGTGTGGATATAAAAACTAGAGGAAAAGGAATTGGAACAGAATTATTAAAATATGTAAAAAAATTCGGAAAAGAAAATAATTGTACAGACTTATATTTAACAGTAAATAAAGAAAATGAAAATGCTATAAAAGCATATGAAAAATTTGGATTTAAAGTAAAAAGTATAGCATATTCAATGAAAATATAAAAAATGGAGTTGATAGGAATGAAATATTTTAAAAAATTAATAGGAGAAAGAATTTATTTATCACCACGAAATAATGAAGATATAGAGAAATTTACAGAATGGCTGAATGATTTTGAAACAACAGATTATATTGGAAGAAGTGCATACATAACAACATTAGAAAGCGAAAAACAATATTTTGATGAAAATTTAAACAAAAATTATAACTTTTTTATAATAACAATAAAAGAAGATAAACTAATAGGTACAGTAGGATTAGAAAATTATGATTTCGTTAATAGAACAGCTACTTTAGGAATATTTATAGGAGACAAAGACTACAGAAATGAAGGATATGGAACAGAAGCAATTAAGATGGTATTAGATTATGGATTTAATTATTTGAATTTGAATAATATAAAACTGGATTTAATGAGCTTTAATGAAAGAGCATTAAAGTGCTACACAAAATGTGGATTCAAAGAGTATGGAAGGAGAAGAAATTGCAAATATATTAATGGTAAATATTATGATAGTATTGAAATGGATATATTAGCAAATGAGTTTAAAGGAGATTATATAAGAAATAAAAACATATATGATGGAGGTAACAATGATAATAGAAAGTAAAAGATTAGTTCTAAGAAATTGGAGAGATGAAGATGTAGAAGATTTAGTTGAAGGACTTAATAATATAAATGTTTCAAGATGGATGGCAGGAGTTCCTTTTCCATATACTAAAAAGGATGCTAAAAGTTTTATTGAAATAGCTAAAAATCAAGATGAAAAAGTTAAAATATATTTAGCTATAATATTAAAAGAGAACAATAAGGTAATAGGTGGAACTGAATTAAGAAATATAAACAAAAAAGATGGAACGGCTGGTGGCGGTATATGGTTGAATGAAAAATACCAAAAAAATGGATATGGAACAGAAGCTTTTTCTGCTAGAATAAAATATGCTTTTGATGTATTAGGGCTAAGAAGGATAGAAAATGGATATTTTGTTAATAATGAAAAATCAAAGAGAATGCAAGAAAAACTTGGATATAGAAATGAGGGGTTAAGAAGAAAGAAATATCTTTGTTTGGCAACTAATGAATATGTAAATGAATGTATTACAGGTTTATTAAAAGAGGAATTTATAGAATGGAAAGGAAATAATTAATCCTTTACATAAATTCTAATGTGCTTTCTAAAATCAAGTCAAGGTTAAATGCATGTGCTACCGCACAACCTTGACTTAATTTTAAAAGCACATTCTTTTTCAACTAAGAGGATTTAAGGCTAAGTATATTTAATTAAGTAGACATAAGTACTATTAAAGCCTAAAATACCTCATTAAAATGAGGGCAGGAAAGCATGCTTAACGCAATGCCTATACACATTGAAGGACAAGCCTTCAAGAGTTAATAAAGAAACAGAAATTTTAAGCAAATCTGATGCAAAAGTTCACCAAGTGTACTCGAATTTAAAAAAATATTTTAGATTTAGTTCACCAAGTGTACTTAATTTTTAGAAAAAAGTTCATTTAGTGAATGTGTAAATAAAGTAAAATTTACAAATACACTTAGTGAACTTTGGTTACATTTTTCTAGTACCCCAAGTGAACTTGCAGTTTTAGATTATTCAACTATTAGTTCACTTAGTGTACTTATAAAATTAGATATGAAAATTATATTAAAAATAGAAAATAGGGAATAAAAAGGGAATTGATTTTATAAAAACAAGATAATATAATGGTAGCATGAAAAAGTGAGAGCAAGAAAAATTAGAATTTAAAACTAATTTTTCTTAGCTCTTTTTTATTTTTCAAATTTAAAGAAAAGGAGCAATTTCATGCTACATGATTATGAAATAAAAATTAATACTTCTAAACAATTAAAAGATAATACTATGCTAAAAGGAAAGAGTGATAGAAGCATTACCTTTTAGAGATAGGGTAGTTATAAAGTGCTTTTGTGATATAGCATTAAGAGATAAAATTGATAAAAAACTAATATATGATAATGCAGCATGCAGAAAAGAAAAAGGGACAACATTTGCTATAAAAAGATTAGAAAATTTTTTAAGAAATGAGTATAGGAAAGAACAAAATAATAAAATATTTTTTCTAAAATGTGATATAAGAAAATATTTTCAAAGCATAGATCATGAAGTGTTATTAAATTTACTAAAAAAAATTAATTTTTCAAGTGATGAAATGTGGATGATAGAAAAATTAGTAAAAGAACAACCGAATAATGCAGATGTTGGTTTGCCACTTGGAAATCAATCTAGCCAATGGTTCGCACTCTTATATTTAAATGTAATTGATAGATATATTAAGGAAGATTTAAGAGTAAAAGGATATATTCGTTATATGGATGATATGATTTTAATTCATAGAGATAAAGGTTATTTGCAATATTCACTTTCAAAAATTGAGCAAAAATGTGAAAAAGAATTAAAGTTATCACTTAATCAAAAAACACAAATAGGAATTGTAAAAAATGGAATAGACTTTTTAGGATACAGACACATATTAAATGAAGATGGTAGTATAACAAGAAAATTACGAGCTTCATCTAAGCAAAGATTAAAAAAGCATTTGAAAACATTACACAAATGGATTACAAATTATAGAAGATATAGAAAATGATGATTCAATAGAAACAAAAGTAGTTGTATTTTCAGGAGAAATGAATTATATTGCTAAAGCTAAAAACTATAATTGCGTAATCAGTTATCTGACAAAAATTCTATGTTTTGAAGAAATAGGGGTGAGAATAAAGCAAATAGCAAAAGATATAGGAGGAAAGAGTATAAATCAAAAAATATTAGAATATTTATTAGATTTGGGATTTTCAACATCTAAACAAGGAACGATATATTTAAAGGATTGTATTCGTATATTTTTATTAAAAAGAGAAGAAGAATGCAAAGTAAAAGAATTGTTTAGATAATTCATTAGCAGAAAATTTTTTTGGTTTGTTAAAATCAGAATTATTTTATATGAAAGAGTATAAAACAATAGAAGAGTTAGAGAATGATATAATAGAATATATAGATTATTATAATAATAAAAGGATAAAGGGCAAATTAAAAGGAATGAGCCCTGTACAATACAGAGTTCATTCCCAAGTTGCCTAGTACCTAATCAAAAAATGTCCAATTTTTTGGGTGCAGTACATTATTAATAAAGTTAAGGCTTTTTCTTTTTAGATTTGATTTTATTAATTTCTTGTAAAGTCTGATCTAAATTATATTTTAGATGAATATAAGAAATTCTTTTTTCTAAATCAGTTTTTCTCTCTTTTCTGTTTTTATAAGTATTTCGCTTAATTATCATATTTCCCACCTGGTGAGCATTATATGATAGAAACACTTATAATACTGGAAAAGTAATAATAGTTATAATTATATAGAAAAAGTTGTAAAAATAAATTGAAAAGTATAAAAAGGTATAAAAAAGTATATTTCCAAAATGAAATGTAAGAAATTTTTATAAAAGCTAGTAAATTTTTGAATAAATGTGGTATAATATAAAATATAGGAAGGTCGTGATATTATGCAAAAAGAAATTACAGTAAAAGAAATAGTAGATACATTAGAACAATATACCAATATAGAAGAACCAATAATTATAAAAAGAGATAATAAAGATGATGTAGTTATATTAAGCATGGAAGAATATAGAAAAAAAATCTTTTTAGCAGAATTAGATAAAAAGTTAGATGAAGCTGAAGATGATATAAAAAATAATAGAGTTCATAAAGCAAGAGATGTATTCAAGGAGTTGAGAGAACAATATGGATACTAAATATCAAGTAATCATTACTAATAAAGCAAAAAGAGATTTAAAAGAAATATATAATTATATATCAAAATCTTTAATGGCAAAACAAGCAACTGATAACCTTATGAGTGAATTTGAGAAAAATATTTTAATGTTAGAAGATATGCAAGAATCTTGTAGTATAATAGAATATTACAAAAAAAGAAAATATCCAAATTGCTACAGAACAAATCTTAATACCAAAGGCAGGACATATCAATAGTGAAAGTAGATACGATACATTTGAAGATATAGTAAGTTACTTATAAAAGTTATATTACGAAAAATTGCTGATTTTCGTAATATGGTAATTAAATATGTCGGAAGCTTTCGTAAATTATTTAGTATTTACGAAGATTTCCGACAAGTAAATATAGAAATACTTGATATAAAATTTAAGAGTATGCATTTTTTTAATACTTTGCCGTTTTAGTTCGTAAATAAAATTTATGAACTAAAACGGCAATTTCTTAATTATATAAGTGTATTTTAATTGAAAATGGGCATATTATATAATAAATAATATTTTTTATGCATTATTATTGCACAAAAAATAAAAATATGATATACTAATAACAAATTGGAGGTTTTATTATGATAACAAGTTTAAAATTTAATAATTGCTTTGCTTTTAATAATACTATAGAAATGAGTTTAAAAGCAGATATGAGAACAAAAAAGTTTTCATCAAATGTAACCAATATAAGTGATAACCTAAATATATTAAAATCCGCAGCGATTTATGGTCCAAACAATACAGGAAAAACTACTTTAATAAACTGTATTAAAGCGATTAAAGAAACTTTACTAAATAAGGAAATTCACTTAGATTCAAATATATTTACAGACAGTAATATTTGCGAAGAAGCTATTTCGTTTATATATGATAACAAAGAGTATTCATATGAATACAAATTTGATGATAAAAAAATGATGTATATATACGAAAAAATGTATGAAACAGTAAAAGACCAATATAATAATGAAAAAGAAGAACTAATATTTTTAAAAGATACAATTAATGAAAAATATGAATGTCCACAAGATGAAGAATTAGCAAAAGTATTAAATATAGCTTCTAATAACAATATTCTAATATATACAGTACAAATTGAAAAATTTCCAATACTAGAAAAAATAAAAACTATATTAACAGGTATAGCAAATAGTATTGAAATAGTAGATATGAATAAAATACCAAACTCAAAAACAATACAAATGTTAAAAAATAAAGATGATGAAACAAAAAAAGTTGTTGAGTTTATTAAAAATGCTGATTTATATTTGGAAGATTATATGTATATTGAAGATTTAAATGTAGAGATAGATGGAAAAGTTGCAGATGAAAAAGTATTAAAAAATCAAAAATTTATGGATCAAATAAAAATAGTATCAGTTTACAAGGGGCAAGCAGTACCAAGTATTATATTTGATTCATTAGGAACAAGAAAATTTGCAGCTCTTGCAAGTTATGCAATAGAAGCAATAGAACAAGGTAAAACATTAATAATTGATGAATTAGATAGTAGTTTGCATTTTAAAATTACAAGAGCAATAATCAGTATGTTTAATAATGAAATAAATAAGAATGCACAATTAATAGCTACACTTCATGATATAAGTTTATTAGATTGCAAGAGAATGTTTAGAAAAGAGCAAATATGGTTTACAGATAAAGATGAAAATGGAACAGACTTATATTCACTAAAAGAATTTAGTTACGCAGAAAATGGGGTAAGAGATACATCAAATATACAAGAAAAATACATTAAAGGTGAATTTGGAGCAATACCTGAACCAGATTTAATATCTACCTTATTGGAGGTGGATGATGAATGAGGAAATATAAAGGAAGAAAGATATGTATTATATGTGAAGGATATGAGGAACTAGATTATATTGAGACTTTAAAAAGTAAATCAGTATTTTCCAATAAATATGATTTTATTACAGTAAATGCAAAATCAATAAACACAATAATAGCAAGATACCAAGAAAAATATCAATCGGATTCATATTCTTTGGTTTTAATATTCTGTGATACAGATAAAGGACCATCAGAAAAATATAAAGAAATTAAACAAAAGATAAATGATTTTCATGGGGAAGATGTAGCAGATGACATAGTAATATTTGGAAACCCATGTACAATGCAAATAATACTTTCACATTTCGCTGAAATAAAATTAACAAGTCAAAGTAAAGCTATAAATAGTAAATATATAAAAGAATATGTTGGTATTGATAATTATAAAGCTACAGATGAACAGAGAAAAGAGTTGTTTAGCAAGATAAAAAGAAGTAATTATGAAAAAATGAAAGAAAATGTAGCTAAGTTATCAACAGATGATAATGTAACTTCTAGCACCAATATATTGAAGTTTATTGAAAATTTTGAAAGTGATGATGAAAGTTGGATAGATGAAATAAATAAAAAATTATAACTTAAAAATAAAAACAATAATATATGGAGGAATTAATTTATGAGATATTTAAGTTTTATTATTAGAAATTATAGAGCAATAAAGGGATCTTTAAAGGTAAATTTAAAGACAAAAGGTTGATACCAATAGTTGGAATTAATGAATGTGGAAAGACTACTATATTACAAGCAATTTATTGCTTTGATTATACAAATGATAAAGAATATAAAGGTAGGCATTTGCAAAATATAAAAAATTTATATGAAACTGTACATGATGAAGGTAGTATAGAAGCAGAAATAGCTTGTACGAAACAGGAATTAGATAGAATAATTGAAAATGTAATAATGGACATTAATAAAAAATATATAACAAAGTCAGATGGTCAAAATTTTAAAAGAATAGACAAAAATGAATTTTTAAATAAAACAAGAAATATTAATGGTGATTCAGTAACGATAACAAGAAATTTGAATACAAAAAATTATACTTTTAGTTATTTGAAAAATGAAGATTCTGAAATTCAAAATGCAGTAGCTAAATATATAATTGAACGAGAACTACCTTACATTCTATATAATGATGATTTTACAGACAGACCTGAAAGTGTAATAAAAATACCAGAAGAAAAATCAGAACAATTGTCAGGTTGGTTAGCTATATATGAAAGAGCTTGTCAATCTGCTAATAAAGAATTTTCAATATTTAAATTAGCTAATATTACAGATAATAGAGAGAAGAATTCAATCTTATCCGAAATAGAAAAGAATTTAAACAACAAATTAACACAAGATTGGGAAAAGTTTTCAGTAGATAACAATAAATTAAAGATAAAACTAGATGTCAATAATAATGAATTAAATATACAGATAAAAGAAACAATAGGCGGTAATGAAAGATTTTTTGATGTTATTGACAGAAGTAAAGGATTTTTATGGTTTTATAATTTTATTATGAAGGTAAGATTTAATGCAAAAGCTAATATAAAGTCTGGATTAGAAAAAGATACTATATTCTTATTAGATGAACCAGGTTCATACTTACATTTAAATGCTCAAGACAAACTATGCAGTAATTTGAATAAAATATCTTCAGAAGACGGGATAGTAATATATTGCACACATTCACATCATTTATTAAATCCAGAGTATATACCTATAAATAATATACATATAGTAGAAAAGAAACCTAAAAAATTAGTACAACTTATTCCTATAAGTATGTTGCAATATGGGATAATGATAAGAAAGGCAGAAATCAGTTCGAAAAAGCCAAAGAATACTTTGGAGAAGAAGAATCCAAGAAATTCAAATTGCTTCCAATGGAAAATAAGACAAAAATGAGAATGGAAAATATGTTCAATGAAGAAGATTATATATCAATAATAAAAAAATTAAATTTGAGTGAAAAGACATCATATGAAAATATAATGCTAGCTGCATATTATTCAGAATCAAAGAAAAACATAATAGATTGTCTATCAGAAGATACAAAACAACGATTTAATATATTAAGTGATATTATAAATGAGACTATAAAATAAGGTTACCTAAAGGCAGGAAAGCGAAATTAACATATCGCCTATACACATAGAAGGACAAGTCTTCTAGAGTTAATAAAAGAAGGTAAAAATTAAGCAAAAATGATGCAAAAATTCACCGAGTGAACTGGCTCAAACCCGCTATTCTTCGTTTGAAACAAAAAATAGCGAATCCAAATTTTAAAAAAGTTCACCAAGTGTACTTGAATTTTGCTAAAATATTAATGATTAGTTCACTCGGTGAACTGAAAATTACTAATATTTAAGAACTAAGTACACTTAGTGAACTTGAAAAATTTTAGAAAAAAGGGAAAAAAACGGGAATTGAACTTTATAGAACATGATAATATAATGGTATTATCAAAAAATGTAAAACAATCAAGTCAGTCGAAGCTAGCACGACTGGCTTTTTTTGTTGCCTTTTTTGAAATCTAAATCATTCAAGGAGGAGAATTTTTATGTTATATGAAATCAATTTTGATAATACGAAAAACATCAAACTAAATGAAAATATTTTTAATTGCAGTATAAAAATAGCAATACTAAACAAAACATTTAATGCAGGACTAATTAAAGAAAAGAGATATTTAGAACTAAAACAAAACATCTTGCAAGAATATAATTTAACTCATATAGGTATTTGAAAATATTAATTTTTGATGTATAATAAGCACATAAAGATTCTCTAAACTTGAGAAAGAGAGGTTTTAGATAGTGTTGAAAAATGACTGAAAGGAATTTTTCATACAGTATCTTAATGCCGAAAGAATGGAGGTTAATTTTGAAAGTACAAGTTATAGAGAAGAAAAAAGGTCGAATTAATAGAACAACAGGAGAAGAAATAAAAGGAAATTTAAGAGTATGTGCCTATGCAAGAGTAAGTACAGAAAAGGAAGAACAAATAAACAGTTATAATTCCCAACTAAAGTATTATGAAGAAAAAATAAAAGCAAATAGTGATTGGAAATATGTTGGTATTTATGCAGATGAAGGAATAACAGGAACACTAGACTATAAACGAGATGGCTTTATGAAAATGATGCAAGATGCTACAGACAACAAATTTGATATGATAATCACAAAATCAATATCAAGATTTGGAAGAAATACAGTAGATACCTTAAAATATGTAAGGCTGCTAAAAGAAAAAGGAATTGCAATTTATTTTGAAGAAGAAAGAATAAATACTTTAGAAATATCAGGAGAAATCATGCTAACAGTATTAAGTGCAATGGCACAGCAAGAAAGCGAAAATATTTCTTCACATGTAAAATTAGGATTACAGATGAAACAAAAAAGGGGAGAATTAATTGGATATAATGGATGTTTAGGATATGTATATGATAAAGACACAAAAGAAATAGTAATTAATTATGAAGAAGCAGAAATAGTAAGATATATCTTTGAAAGATACTGTCAAGGAGTAGGCTGTACAACAATTGCAAAAGAACTAACAAATATGAAATATAAAACACCAACAGGCAAAAAGAAATGGCACGAATCTACAATAAGAGGTATCTTAAAAAACGAAAAATACAAAGGAGATGTCTTACAAGGAAAAACATATACAACAGATCCAATCTCACATAGAAGAGTAGTAAATATGGGAGAAGAAAACCAATATTATATACAAGAACATCATGAGCCAATTATCTCCGAGAGAATGTTTAATCAAGTACAAGAAATATTACAAAAACGAGGAGGAGTACGAGGTTCTGGAAGAAGAAAAGGCAACTTTAGTAGAAAATATCCTTTTAGTAGTAGATTATATTGTGGCTTTTGTAGTAGTTTATTAACAAGAAAAAACTGGCACTCTGGAACAAAAAATAGTATAACAGTTTGGCATTGTATGGAATTTGTAAAACATGGAAAAGAAAATTGCACACTTTGTAAAGCTATGAAAGAAAGTATTATAGAAGAAGCATTTACAGAAAGCTATAAATTACTATGTAATAATAACAAAGAATTAATTCAAACATTCTTAAACGAAATGGAAGAAATTATACAAGAAGAAAGCAATGAAAGTTCTATTAAAAGACTAGAGGAAGAAAAACAAATATTAAAAGAAAAGATAGACAAGTTAATTGATTTAAACTTAAATGGAACAATATCACTACAATAGAAGATATTGGAGGAACGATGCCAGAAGATTTACCAACACCAGAAAAGAGTATTAAGCAAGTAGAAAGAGAACAATTAAAGAGACTAAAAAATAAGAAGACAAAATTAATGTTGAATGAATAAATTATGTAAATATAAAAATGTAAAAAATTGTATTGACAAACATAGCACATTAAGTTAAAATAATAATATAATAAATTAAAGATTGGAGAAAAGAAAATGATTAATAAAGCTAATTTAAAATTAAATAATTGGCAATTAGTATGGGAAAAAATAAACATCACCCATACTCATTAATCATGCTATAAATGTTTATAAAATAGCACAAGTATAGGTGATGAATAGTTACTTATACTTGTGTTTCTTGTACAAATAATATTGAAAGATTTCTCAAATCTATTAATATATAAAAACAGAAGTATTAAATAAAAAATACTTCTGTTTTTTGTTAGGAGGGAATAAGTTGAAACAAGAAAATTTTATTAGAAATCACTATAAACTATGCTGGCACAAAAAAATTACAAATATGAAAGATGAAAGGAAGAAGATATTATGAATAAAAAACAAAATCCATATAGATTATATTTAACAGAAGAACAAATGCCAAAGCAATATTACAATTTAAGGGCAGATATGAAAGAACTGCCAGAACCAATGTTGAATCCTATTACAAAAGAGGAAGCTACTGTAGAAGATTTACTACCAGTATTTTGTAAAGAATTAGCAAAACAAGAATTAGATAATGAAACAAGATATGTAGATATACCAAAAGAAATACAAGAGATGTATAGAATTTATAGACCATCACCTTTAATTCGTGCCTATAATCTTGAAAAATATTTGGAAACTTCTGCTAAAATTTATTATAAATTTGAGGGAAACAATACATCGGGAAGTCACAAATTGAATTCTGCAATAGCACAAGTTTACTATGCAAAAAAAGAGGGAATTACAAATCTGACAACCGAAACAGGAGCAGGTCAATGGGGAACTGCTTTAGCAGAGGCATGTAGTTATTTTGATATCCCATTAACTGTGTATATGGTAAAAGGTTCTTATGAACAAAAGCCATTTAGAAGAGATATAATAAGAACTTTTGGTGCAAATGTTATACCAAGTCCAAGTAGTACAACAAAAGTAGGAAAGGAAATTTTGAAAGAACATCCAGATACAACAGGAAGTTTAGGCTGTGCTATATCAGAGGCAGTTGAAAAAGCTATGACAACACCTAATTCAAAATATGTTTTAGGTTCTGTTTTAAATCAAGTATTATTACATCAATCAATAATAGGCTTAGAATGTGAAATAGCATTTAACTTATTAGAAGAATATCCTGACATAATAATAGGTTGTGCAGGTGGTGGTTCAAATTTTGGTGGTTTAATTGCTCCATTTATGAGAGATAAAATTAAAGGAATACATGATCCAAGAATTATTGCTATAGAACCTGCCTCATGTCCATCTTTAACTCGTGGTAAATATGCATATGATTATTGTGATACAGGAAAAATGACACCACTTGCCAAAATGTATACACTTGGTAGTGATTTTATTCCATCATCAAATCATGCAGGAGGGTTAAGATATCATGGAATGTCACCAATAATTTCAAAATTATACCATGATGGTTATATAGAAGCAGTATCAATTAAACAAACTGATGTATTTAAAGCAGCAATATTATTTGCTAAAAAAGAAACAATATTCCCTGCTCCAGAATCTTCACATGCAATAAAAGCAGCAATAGATGAAGCTTTAAAATGTAAGGAGACAGGAGAAGAAAAGACAATTTTATTTGGATTAACTGGAACAGGGTATTTTGATATGGCAGGATATGCATCTTATTTAGATAAAACTATGACAGACTATATTCCAACAGATGAAGAATTACAAAAATCATTTCCTAATATAATAGATTAAATGTAAGTATATTAAAGATAATGTAAAAGGAGTTTGATCCAATGGAAAATGAAGTATATCAATTATTAAATAAATTATACATTAAATATGAAAAAATAAAACATCCACCATTATTTACTTGTGAGGATAATGAAAAATATAAAATAAAATTTGATGCAATAGTATGCAAAAATCTTTTTATAAGAAATAGCAATAAAAGTCAATATTATTTTGTTGCTCTACCTATAGAAAAAAGAGTAGATTTAAAATTGTTACAAATGTTACTAGGAGAAAAAAGATTAAGTTTTGGGAATGAAAATGTGCTAGAAGAAAAACTTGGAATAAAGAGTGGAGCAGTTTCAATATTTAATATTATTAACTTAAAAGATAAAGATATTATGTTTATACTAGATGAAGATATATTAAAATGTGAAAAAGTAGGTTTTCATCCAAATATAAATACAGAAACAGTAATATTTAATCCACAAGAAATACATAAAATATTTGAATGTTATAATGTAAAATATAAATTTATCGAGATTTAAAAATGTATTTTAGTAATGATAGAATTGTATCAGAGAAACTATTAAATCCTCTACATAATGCTAATGTGCTTTATAAAATCAAGTTAAGGTTAAAATGAATGTGCTATCGCACAACCTTGACTTGATTTTAAAAGCACATTATTTTTCGACTAAGAGGATTTAAGGATAAGTATATTTAATTAAGTAGACATAAGCACTATTAAAATCTAAAATATCTCATTAAAAATGAGGGCAGGAAAGCATGTTTAACACAATGCCTAGACACATTGAAGGACAAGCCTTCAAGAGTTAATAAAAGAACAAAAATTTTAAGCAGATTTGATGTAAAAATTCACCGAATGAACCACTAAAAAATGTTTCTGGAACAAAAAATGAAAAAATAAAAAATCTTCCAGAAATGTAGTTTTACATCATTGACACATATACAAGTCATATTCTCAAGACAACAGAAGATAAAGTAAAATTTATAGAAAATTTAATTATAATACCTAACAAAAAAAGAGCACCTAAGCTCTTTTTACTTTTCCATTTTTTAAACATTTAGCACAGACATGAATTCTTTTAGTCTCTCCATTTATAATAACTTTAACTGTTCTTAAATTTGGTTTCCAAGTACGAGTACTTCTTTTACTAATGTGAGAACGTGTAATGCTAAGTTTTTTTCCATAATTTATTGATTTTTGACAAATTTCACATACTGCCATAATTAAAATGCACCTCCTAATAACTTAAAATAAATTGACTATTTATTAGTCTATCATAAACACAAGAAAAAAACAAGTATTTTTTCAAAAATATCAAAAATTCTGTTACTAGATAATGTTTTTCAAAATAAGAAGTCTTGAAACATAGTCAACTGTAATGAAAATGTAATATAATTTTTAAAATATATTTTTTGCTATGAAAAAAAGTAATGACAAAAATCACTGTATTTAATGAATATATCATTAATAAGTGATTTTTT
>CAQPRV010000027.1 GCA_948857205.1 uncultured Clostridia bacterium | reverse complement strand
TTATAATTTTTTTTCATTTGATTACTCCTTTTTATTTTTTTTAGAGTATATCAAACTATTATTTTTGTATCAAAAAAGTAACCATTTTTGGTAATTTTTATTTTCCCTTTTTTGGTTACTTTTATTTTATCATTTATATTTTTCTCATCATTTATACTATTTTCTAAAATATAACTCACATTTGCAAGTAATGTTATGGATTTACTTAAAGCTGTTGCTATATATTCATAGTCTATATGATTTAACTCAGTTATACATTGCACATTAAAATTGATATTTTCAATAATTCTTTCTAAACTTGCAGAGTCTCTTATAACATCATAATTTCCCTCGCGAATATCTTTCTTCAACTCGTAGACTTTCATTAACAACACTCCTATTATATTTTTCTTATTCTATTAATATTTTACTTTACTATTAGTAAATTATTTTATAAATGAAAAAAGAAGAAGTGTTTTAAACTCATTCTAAGAACTCATAAATTTCCATTTATCCATTTGTTTTTTATATCTTCGCCATTATGTCCTTTTTTATTTTTCCTCTCTATGTTCTGAAACTTCCATTCCATAAAAGTTTTCATCACAATTTAAACATAAATATTTATAGTCTTTTAAATCACTTACTAATAATTGATGTTTACATCTAGGACAATATCTATCTGTACCATAATTCTTATATAGTTCTGTTTCTATTTCTTTTGTATCTTCTTCATTCTCATTTAATTTATAATATTTTTCTAATAATTCTTTATAACTCTTTTTACATTTCCTATCGTGTTCCATCAAATCTTCTAATGCTTCTAATGTTCCACAATTACTACAAATCTCTGTTTTATTATCTTTTCTTGATATGGCAGGATAACCTATTATTGCATTTCCACATCTTGCACATACTTTTGTTAGTCCTATATAATAATTTGTTTCTCCAAATATTTTATTTGCAATACATTTATTATTTTTAGTATCTAATTCTATATTCAAATTCAATAAAAATCTCCTTTCCCTAGAACTTGTTTTAAACAATGTTTATTTTTGGATAGATAACTTGTTGCTTATTATTTTAAATTTAAAACGTGGCAAACCTCGTAATGAAGTCCACTATTTAAAATTACATTTAAAACATATCTTATCTCAAAACCTTTATTATTAACTATGACTTATGCAGTCAGTGAAGTAGCTTACACCAGTATTTTATATTTGTCAAAGCCTATAAGTTTTAAAATATGACAAGGAAAAAATGCTAAACCATGATAAATATTGTTTAGCATTTTTTATTACATAAAATTTATTCTAATAATTTCTTCCCCAACTTTTTATAATTTTTTCCCAAACTTGTGGGTATAATATACCATGAAATAACATTAAATAACCTTATTTAACTTTTATCTAATTTTTCAGGATAAAGACATGAAAAAATTTCTCTAATGTCTATATCCATTGATTTATCTTGATTTAGAGATGGTTGAGATATCAAAATTACGTAGTATTTTGAATATCTCAACAGTCTCTTTTTCTATATTTCTTGAAATACTTTTTCTTATTCTCTTTAAGCTTCTATTTTGTTGTTTTTTTACTTCATTTAATATTGTTAAACAAAATTTTTTTATAATTTGTAAATTATATAGTGCTTTTTTATTCATTGTTGTATTATTATCACATTTAAATGTGAAATCCATATGCCAATGCAATTTATTTTCTACATTCCAATGTGTTCTTATTGCATATGAAAATACACTTATATTCAATAATAAACTTGATATGTAATAACGTTTTTCTTCTACTTTTGTACCATCTGCTTTTTCTATTGTTTTCTTTACTAATCCTATACTTTTTAGCCCTTCCCATAATTCTTTTTCTGCATACCAATTTACTTTTTCTGTTTGATAATATTCATATGTTATTACTGCTTCATGATTTTTTTCTCTTGTTAATTGATATCCTCCTTCATATCCTGACTCTATTTTCATTAATCTATCTTCATCAAAATAATCTTCTACATCCTTATAGAAATTTGGTTGATTCCCTTTTAATGCTACACAATAATCTCCACCTTTACTTCTTACTGCTTTTACATTTTCTTTTTGTGTATTTAATGCATCCCATGTACATATTACATTTTTCAAATTTAATCTTTTTATTACTTCTGGTATTGCTGTTATTTCGTTTGTTTTTTCTTCTATCATTTCTTGTTCTATACACATTTGCAATTTATCTGAATATACATTCAATACATTTAAAGGCTTTGTTTCTTCTACTATATAGCCTTTTTTTCTGCTACTTCCTTTATCTACTTTTCCATCAAATGATAATATATCTTTAAAGATTTTATTTCCCATAAATTGGATACCTTTTACAAAATCTACAAATATTTTGTTTAATTCTTGACAATCTATTAAACTTATGACTCTTTCATATGTTTTTGCTGATGGTATACCTCCTGTCAATTTTAAAAAATTCTTTAAAAATTCTTTTTCTTCTTTCGCATAATCTTCAATTTCTTCCCATTCATTACAATCTGCTAATACTGCTAATATTACAACCACAACAATATCCCAGATTTTATATATCACTTTTCCTTTTTGTCTTTCATCTTTTAACATCTTTGATTTTTCCTTTAACTCTTTTAATTTTGATAATTCTATTTCATTTATTTTCATTTTATCTTTTGCTCCATTTCAAAGATATTATATCGTAATTTTTATATGTTTGGAACTGTTTTTTATTGATTTTTATATTATTTTCAGATTTTTAAAAATTTTTTCATGTCTTTATCCTGATGAAATTTATAAAATCATTGACTTTTTTAACAAACTTTCATATAATAATTATAGAAGATGAGCGACCACAGTAATGTAGCGTGTCGCTAAAAATAGTTTTAAAAAATTAAAAGCATATCTCTATTTACCAGACAGAGATATGTTTTTTCGTTGTCTAATTTTCTTATTGTAACAACAAGTGCTACAAATAAGGCAATAGCGACAACAGTTACCATTGCAAGTTCACTAAATAGTATGTATATTTTTATCTGTCCGCTTCTTAGTGTTATTCTTACTTTAACTGTTGTTTATTTCCTCTTCAAGAGTTTTTTATCTATTTACTGGAAAAGGTGAAAAACTTGTTTAAATACTTTCTTAATCTAAACTAATTATTATACTTTTTAGCTTTTATTTCTTTGATTTTCTCTTTTAATTTATCAGATACACCTTCCAACGAACGAGATATCTCTATTACCATTATTTATATATATTAGTCATCTTCTTCATCATCTTCAGCAGATTCTTTTAAGTTTTTTGCAATATATAGTTCAACTCCTAATACTTCTTTTATTAACACTGCACTAAATATTCTATTATTTCTTTCGCAATATTCTTTAATCTTAATTGCTTTATCCAAGTTCTTATCGCTTGCAGTGAATCCATATTTTTCATCGATTATTGTATTATCTTTCTTTTCATTCTTTGGATTTTCTGGGTCATCATCTGCATAATAGTTTCCTAATTCATCTTCGAATAATTCTTCTTCATCATCAATGTCCCAGTCATATAAGAATGCAAAGTAAGAGTCAGATTTAGATCTTTCATAAAACTTCTTAGTTTGTATTTTATTTTCAATAACTCCAATCATATTACTGTATCTATATGCCATTCCTGATGTTTCTGGATCTCCCATGTTTGTATATGCTGCATAAAGTATCCACCAAACAACTCCAAGTGTAAAAAATAATATCATACCAATCATACCGCCACCTTCATAGAATGGTTTAAGCAATTCTGGCACTGTTTCTGCTGAATCAAAGAAACATGCTCCTATGCCAAGTCCTGCACTTGCTAATGAACCTAATCCAAATGCCCATACAAAGAATCTCCAGATAGAAATTCTATTTCTGTTATGCTTTACTGCATTGTCATACAGTTTAGTATAATCAATGTGCATTTGTTTTAGTTCTTCATATTTCGAATTTCTAATATCTTTCGCTAATTGTTTAGTAATTGAATTTGTTTCTTCTATAAATTGCATATCTTTCTTATGTGCTGTTTCTATTCCTCTATTAAGTCCTTCATATAATACATGATCTAATCTTTTTGGAATACCTGTTGTTTGATATTCATAATCTTGCATCATTCTTTTTAATCCTTCTTCAGTTTGTTTATCCATAATTTCCCCCTTTATCTTGTATTCTTATCAATACCACAGATAATTACTAAACCACATTTAATATACTATACATACTTTATTTGATCAAGTATTATTTATGTATATTAAAGTATTGTTTTTTTCTTAAATTACCATTTTGTATAAAATTCAAAATAGGTGATAAAATATAAGTTCATTATAAACTACATTTTCTAAGTTGTGTGTTAAATCATATCGATTATCCATACATCTAATTGGATTGAATGCAACATCTGTATTATATATTTTCACATAATATGCTAATTCGCTTTTCGTTTTAGTTGAATATTGTTTTAGAGACTCAATTATATATGCTTCTTTTAAATAACTAAGATATTTAAAGATGGTATTTATAGAACCATTTTCGTTTTTATCTTTTATATATTTATGAATAGATTTTGCTGATATTATTCTACTATTTGCTATTAAAATATAATTAACTAGACTCTTAAATAATTTAACCTTTTTTATTTTACATCGATTAATTAAATCATTAATAACAATTGTATTATCTAAGACACTTAAATATCTTACCATAGCTTCTTCTGTATCAAATTCAAATCTTTTAGGAAATCAACCCCATATTAGATAATCTGTAATAGTATATTCCTTTATCAACTCATTTGTATATTCTAAACTTTCTATATACTTAATAAGTTCGTTACTATTTAAAATATTGGTTAGTATTCTCTTGTACTCAAAATTCAAATATATTACATTAATTGTTTTTTGTTTTATTTCATTATTTTACTACTTTCTAAATTTTTTTTATTATATTGACATGTTTCGACAGATTTTTTATTTAGCTTGTATTATACTATACCTTGTGCACAAAAGAAGAAAAAGAAAAGAGGTGTTTTAGTTGAAAAAAATTGGAACAATTACTGTGTCTGTTTTTAAAAACGAAAATAATCTTACAGAATTCCATATTGAAACAGATAAAGATGACATTCTTCCTGTTTCATATATTATTGAAGATACTCTAAAAATGTATTAATATAAAAAACTGGACTAACAAGCTTTAGTTCAGTTTTTTTATATTATCTAATCTTTTATATATTTATCCATTCCATTTCATACTCTTTCTCACCAGTTTCTTCATCTATTTGAACTTTTTTATTTTTAAACCCCATAGTTGCATAAAATAAAATGGCATCAATATTCTTTTCATACACCTTTAAAACCAATTTATTATTATTTTCTTTACAATAATTAATAAGTTTTCTACCTATACCTTTTCTTTTATCATTATGATTTACAAATAATGCACCTATATATCCATTTTCTATTAAACTTATAAAGCCTTTAATTTCACTATCCTCAACATATACATAAGTTTCTGATTTTAATAAATACTCTTCTTTAACTCTATTATAATTTGCAATCCAATAATCTCTATCAATAAATGCATGAGCTTTAAAATTTCCTTTTGTCCAAATTGTCATAACTTTAGTTGTATCTTCAGGTTTAAATTTCCTTATCATTTGTATCACTCCTCTAAAGATTAATTGTAAAAATATATTATTATTATTCTTGCCAAAAAGCTTTATAGGTTTTATAGGCTGAATATATATCAAATTTACTTGTTACTTCATAAGGAGCATGCATTGAAAGAACTGGAACACCACAATCTATTACGTCTGCACCTTTATTAGCTAAAATATAAGCAATTGTTCCCCCTCCGCCAATATCAACTTTTCCTAATTCTGCTATTTGATATTTTATATTATTTTTCTCTAATATATTTCTAACCCAAGCTACATATTCTGCATTGGCATCAGATGCACCTGATTTTCCTCTTGCACCTGTGTATTTATTTAAACTAATTCCTTTTCCTAAAAATCCCGCATTATGCTTATCAGAAACAGATGCATAAATAGGATCAAATCCAGCATCCACATCTGATGATAACATTTTTGAAAAGCAAAACACTCTGTCTAATAAATTTGGTCTATTAACACCTAATTTATTTAAAATCTCTGATATAAAGAAATCAAACATATGTGATTCCATACCTGTATTTCCCATACTTCCTATTTCTTCTTTATCTGATAAAATGCATATTGCTGTATTTTTAACCTTATTTAATTCCATCATTGCTTCAAAAGATGTAAAAGCACAAACTTTATCATCTTGACCATATGCAGCAACCATACTTTCATCAAATCCTAAACTTCTTGCTTTAAAACAAGGCACTAATTCAATTTCTGAACTTGTAAAATCTATTTCGTTAATTCCATATTTTTTATTTAGAATATTTAAAATATTCAGTTTAACCTGTTCATTAACACCTTCCGCTTCATATGGAATACTACCAATTAATAAATTTAAATCTTCACCATCAATTCCATTTTTAAGTTTCTTTTCCATTTGTTCTTGTGCTAAATGTGGTAATAAATCTGTAATTGTAAAAATAGGATCATTTTCATTATCTCCAATATTAATCTCTATTTTTTCTCCACTTGGTTTAACTATAACTCCATGCATACTTAAAGGAATAGTAGTCCATTGATACTTCTTTATCCCACCATAATAATGTGTTTTAAAATATGCTAAACCTATATCTTCGTAAAGTGGATTAGGTTTTAAATCAAGTCTAGGAGAATCAACATGTGAACCAATAATGTGTAACCCATTTTCAATAGGTTCTTCACCAATTATAGCTAAATACATGCTTTTTTCTCTATTTACAAAATATATTTTATCACCTGGCTTTAGTGAATCAAATTCAATAATATCCCTATATCCATTTTCATCAGCCATTTTTCTTGCTTTTTTTATAAACTCTCTTTCAGTTTTTGCAAAATTTAGAAAGTCCATATATTTATTTGATAATAGAAATATTTCCTCTTTTTCTCTTTCGCTTATTGTTTTCCAACCATCTTCTTTTTTACTGAAGAGTTTTTCTTTTAAATTTTCTTCCATAATAATCCTCCTTTGTTATTTTATGGTAGTATATCACTTTTTTGATTTTATTGCCAATAGGGACGGAGAAATTTGGCAATAATTTTATATCCTTAACAAAAAAAGTTTTAAATAATCTAATTTGCTGAAATTCCTTTAAGAACAAATAAGAAAATCAAAGATTTTCTTTAATTTGTTCTCGCCCGATTTGAGTTTTCGATTGTAAAGAGAAAATCTCAAAGGGGCTAGCGATTGTAGCTTTTTATACAATAGGGAAGTATGACTTTCCTATTGTATAAAATAATTATGTATAATATTTCCTTTTTTTTATTATTTATGCATTTTTATGAATAATTAAGTTTTTCTAAGTTATAATAATAAAGAGGTGAAATATGGATTCTTTATGGATAAATTCCTTAAATAAAAAAATAGAATATAAACAATTAGATAATAATGAAGAAACTGATGTATGTATTGTTGGTGGAGGTGTTTTCGGACTTACATGTGGTTATTATTTATCAAAATTGGGAATTAAAGTAACAATTTTAGAAAAATATAAGATTGGAGAAAAAACAACAGGTCATTCAACTGCAAAAGTAACAAGTCAACATGGCTTATTTTATGATTATTTAGTTAATTCTTTTAATAAAAAATTTGCTAAAGATTATTTAGATGCAAACGAGGAAGCTATTTCAAATATAAAATCTATTATTGATGAGGAAAAAATTTCCTGTGATTTTGAATATCAAAATAATTATGTATATACTACATCTAAAAATGAAGTACGTGCCATAAAAAAAGAAGTAAGTGTTGTTGAAGATTTAGGATTTAATAACTGTGAATTTGTTACTAAGACAGGTTTACCTTTTGAAATAGAAGGTGCTATTTGCTTTAAAAAACAAGCTCAATTTAATCCTTTAAAATATTTACAGGGACTATGTAAAAGTATAACTTTAAATAATGGAAATATTTATACAGATACTACAGTTGTCGATGTAAAAAAAGAAGATGACTATTATATTACTTTTACTGAAAATAATTTTGTAAAATCTAAATATGTAATAATGGCAAGTCATTATCCTTTTATTAATTTTCCAGGTTTTTATTTTACAAAAATGTATCAATCAACTTCCTATGTTATAGCTATAGACACTAAAAAGACTTTATTTAATGGAATGTATATTAATTTTACTAATCCTATCTTTTCTTACAGGACAGCTAAATTGGATGGAAAAAAAGTTTTACTTATTGCTGGAGGAGACCATAAAACAGGTCACCCTACTTCATATAAAGATAGTTATGGTTTATTAGAAAATGAAGCTAGAAAATATTACCCTGATTGTGAAATTATTTCTAAGTGGAATACTAGAGATTGTATACCTTTAGATAAGATTCCATATGTTGGTTCTTATTCTAATGTTATGCAAAATATGTTTGTTGGTACAGGTTTTAAGAAATGGGGATTTACTTCTTCTAATATTGCTGCAAATATTATTAAAGATTCAATTTGTGGAAAAGTCAATAAATATGCTTATTTATATGACTCTACTAGATTGAAACCTATTAAAAATATTGATGAGATGAAAAATATTCTCGTTCAATCTGTTAATTCTTTATTATTGGATAAATTGAAAAAGCCAAATATGATTTTTGATGATATTAGTAATAATTCTGGATCAATTATTGAAGTTGCAAATCATAAAGTTGGAGTTTATAAAGATAATAATGGTAAAATTTATGCTGTTAATCCTATTTGTACTCATTTAGGTTGTTTACTTTCTTGGAATGACGTTGATAAAACTTGGGACTGCCCATGCCATGGTTCTAGATTTGATTATACTGGTAAAAATATTTATGATCCTGCATTTAGAAATTTAGAGGTTTATAATACAGATTTATAATTTTTAGATATAATTATTATTTTTTATGATTGGACAAATTTATGAAATAAATTTGTGTACAAGGTATCTTATATAATAGGAAACAATATTAAAAAAGGGTATAAATAACTAAAAAATCTTTGAATTTACATATGTATTTTCAAAGATTTTTATTTCATTTAAAATAATAAAACTTTTTTATAACCTCTTTAAATAAATTAACTTTTATTATTCTAAAAAAGTTTAATTTTTAATCCTTTATTAATATTTCAGAATTTTCTTCAAATATTTTACTAGCTAAATCTTGTTTTAGATTAAACCTTTCCACATATCCAAGTAAAGACTTTGCTTTTTCTTTTAATGCCATACAATCTTCATTAACATAAATTTTCGCTTTACCCTTTCCATTCTTTGCCTCTTGAATTAAATTAGCTACTGGAGAATTACCATCAAAAGCTATTACAATAGACGATTTTCTTTCAAAAATTTCATAATTAAAACTTTTATAAATTCCTAACTCTTCACTTTCTGTAGAAATTCTAATACCTTTTATTTGTTTTTCTAGTAACCTTTGAGCAACCTCTTTTGAAATCATTTTTGGGACAATAGCATCTATTTCTATCTTTTTATTATATTCCTTACTAATGTTAACAACTGCTTCTTCATAACCTTCCATCTGATGTCCTATTACAAAATAAGCTTTTTTCGGGTCAACTTTTTTTATTAAATCTGTTAAAATCTTCTCTCCTTCAGATGTTAATTTAGTTTTCTTTCCTTTTGAATTAAAACTTCCACCTGCAATAATTATAGGCATTTTATCCTCTGGTAATTTTTTGATTTTATTCTTCAACAATTTTTCTGAATCTAAATTCAAATTAATTCTTAAATTATAAGCTTCCTTTGATTCTTGTTTAAAATTTTCTTCTTCTAATGTTAAAATTGCTTCTTTTATTGTTCTACCTTTTAAAAACTTTTCGAATTTTACTTGTTTTTGCTCAAAGTATTTTTTTGACTTCTTAATTATTTCACTTTCTACATTTACTATTTTTGCTAAATCCGCTTCTTCTAATCCAATTAAATTACTTAAGGCTAATTCTTCTTCAATTGTATCAACACCATAAAATCCACAACCATCTGTACCTTGTACACATTTAACACCTGCATCTAAATATTTTTTTAATGGATGCCTAGATAATGAATTTAAATTGTTTAATCTAACATTTGATGTTATTTGAAATTCTAACACTGCATTTGCAGACTTTATCTCATTTAATAATTGTTTACCTTTTTCTGTTTCTAAATTTGGTGTATATAAACCATGTCCTATCCTAATTTTTGGTATATTATATCCAATTGGTACTGCTTCTTTAACACATTGAATAGATTTTAGTACATTATCTCTTAAGCTATCATTCTCTCCAGCATGAATTCTTATTGTAAATCCATTATCTTCATATGCCTCATATTCTACAATTTCTTTTATTACAGGACTTAACTCACTAATATCATTTATTTCTTCGCCAATAAAATCACTTCCAACAACATATGGACTTTTTGCTACCGCTTTCAATACATTTAAATTATCTCTTAAATATGTATCACTAGTTTTCTGATCTTTTATAATTGTCAATGGAATTCTTCTAATAGCTGCCAAGAATCTTAAGGCAACACCTGTTTCTTTCTCTATAACTGGCATTATTTCATGTAATTCTTCCAAAAGTTTTATTGCTGGTAAGCCTTGTTTTACTAATTCAGTATCTGCTATTTCTGCATAATAAATTCCTTGTTTTTGATACTCTCTTGCTATCCATAACAATTTATCTTGTCTTAAATTATTTTTTTCATATTTACTACCTTTTTTATGATCTTCAAGCATTGCATAAATATAGTTTATTATATCCTTTTCTGGTATTTTATCTATTTTGTTAAAGGTAATTTTAAACTTTTCTGTACTTTCTATCCCTCTTGCAAATACATATCTATAAATATACACTTTCTCTAAATTTGTGAATACTGCTTGACCATCTTTTAATATAGCAAGACTTGCTCTAATTTTTCTAATATTATAATCTGCATTTTCTATGTTATTTAATATTAAATCTGCAAAATTTATAAATGTATTATCATCTATTTTTCTTGTTAGATATTTTCCTGTTAACTCTGATGTCTCAAATTCCTTTTGTACTTTTTCTCTTTGGATTTTTAACATATCTTGTTGTTTTTCGGAAATTTTCAAATTCAATTTCTTTATATAATATAGTGGATATCTTAGTTGATGTGAAATTCCTAGTGCTATTAATATATCTGGTGATAAATTTGCATTCATATGTGTGTGTAAATCTGATCTAAATTTGTTCTTTTTTAATATATAGGATTTTACTATTGTTTTTTCTATTGGTAGTTTGTATTCTTTTGTTTGTGACATTAAGGTTTTTGCAATGGCTGGTATTGTCGCTTTTATTTCCACTTCTCCATCTTCATATATATTAGCGATTTTTATTCCTCCTAGTCTAAATATGTATACAGTTTTGTTATAGGCATTAATGCTTGCAGGTATTACTCCTTTAATTATTTTCAAATCTTCCTCATCTTTTTCTGTATTTAAATTACACAATTTTGCTAAATTTGTAATTAGGTTTCCAGAATTATGGTTAGGAGTCCTTAATATATAGGTTATCTCATCAATATTATTTTGATATAATTCTACAATTATGTCTTTTTCTTTATCTAAATAAAATTTGTTTAATAACATTTTTTTCTCCATTCTTTTTTTATTTTTAATATTTATTTTACCACAATTAACTTGTATTTTCAAATATATTAAGGCAATCGCTTTAAATTTTAATTATTTATTTGTTCGTATTTAATTAAGAATAGCGCTAGAAGGATTATAATTATTTATTTTTGAGTGACTCCAGAGCAACCATTCCAAAATTCTTAGAAAAGTTAGAAAACTTTTCTGTAGAATTTTGAGAATGGGGCAACGAAAATAATAAATAATTATAATCCTTTGGGAGCGAGTAGATTTTATAAATACAAATAAATAATTAAAATTTAAAGCGATTTCCTTAACATTAATTTTCAAGCAATTACCATAGAAAAATTAAATTACCATTACTTTAAAAATTATATCATATTAATAACTTTTTATCATAAATATATATTGGTGGTTTAAATTGTATATTAAAGCTATAAAAATAAGTAAAAAAATAATATTTATCTTAATACTTGGAATAATTTTAATATCTTCAACAATCTGTTATTACTCTTTTGCAAATAAAGAAAATAAACAAGAAGAAAAAAAATCAGATTACATAAAATGGGTTGACTTTAAAATTACAAGTAATATATTAAACAAAACGGCAAAACTAGATATCGACTCACACACTAAAAACTCTTCCATTAAATATGATTGGATAGAACTTTTAGCCTACTTAGCCTGTAAAAATGGTGGAAACTTTAAAAAATTCAATCAAAAAGACTTAGACAATTTAATATCTGAACTAGAAAAAGGAAAAGTTATAGAAGAATTAATTCAAAACACAAAAAACTATAACTATTACTATGAAAGCTATTCAGCAGTATTAGGTGGTTTTATTGGATATTATTCAATCGAAGTAACAAATGAAGATGGAACAAAAAGTATAAAAGACAAATATGGAATAAAAGCCTTTTTACCAATAGCTAAAAACTATAGTTTTAGTCATTATGATGACTTTGGTAACGAAAGATCCTATGGCTTCAAAAGAACACACCTTGGAAACGATTTAATGGGAAGTATTGGTACACCAATAATTGCAGTAGAATCTGGCACAGTACAACACATAGGTTGGAATCAATATGGGGGTTGGAGACTAGGAATAAGAAGTAATGACACAAAACGATACTATTATTATGCACACTTAAGAAAAGACCATCCCTATGCTGAAGGAATAGTTGAAGGATGTTCAGTAAAAGCAGGAGATGTTATTGGATATCTTGGTATGACAGGCTATAGTATCAAAGAAAATGTAAATAATATAAATGTACCACATTTACATTTTGGTATGGAACTAATCTTTGATGAAGCTCAATTTGATAGTATAAATGAAATATGGGTAGATGTATACCAAATAATAGAATTCTTAAAGAAAAATCGTTCAGAAGTATATATGTCAAATAAGGAAACAAAAGACTACTCTAGAAAACATGATTTTTGGGACGGAGGAAAAAGTTATGATTAATTAGTTAAAAATAATTATCATTATTTATATATTATACAATTTTTTTTAAAATTTCTTGTAATTGTATTGAACATATGTTTCATCTATGGTAATATAATTATTATATAATATCCCTGGACTTTTATAGAAAAATATGATAAAATTTGAAAAAACCCTGGACTTTTATGCTCTATTATGTTAGAATTTTATAAGGAGGTAGTAATATGTATGCTATAGATTTATTTTGTGGTGCTGGTGGTATGAGTGAGGGAATCATTCAAGCTGGTTTTCACATATTGTTTTCAAGTGATATAAATATTGATGTTCAAAAAACCTATATGAACAGACATGAGCAATTAGGTTTAATACAAGGATATAATACTTATTATCATAGAGGAGATGTAAGAGAATTAAATGGTAATTTTATATGGAATTGCATTAATAACCTTACTTTTTTCGATGAAGAACACATAGACAGACCAAATAGAATTGATACAATCTTTGGTGGACCACCTTGTCAAGGATTTAGTAGAGCAGGAAAAAGAAAAGCAGATGATCCTAGAAATATGCTTTTTAAAGAGTATTTAAGAGTTATTAGTGAACTACATCCTAGATATGTTGTAATGGAAAATGTTGAAGGTTTTAATGATACTAAATTTGATAACTTTATAGGTACAACAGGGCATCAATATCCTAAAAACACAACTGCCCCTACAATTTTAATAAATGAATTTAATTTACTTGGTTATAATGTACTATCACCTAGAGTTCTTGATGCTTCCGATTATGGAGTGCCTCAAAAACGAAAAAGGGCTATTTTTATTGCTTATGCAGAGGGTGAAAATGCTCCTAATTATCCAGAACCAACATGTACTGAGAATAACAAAGTTACAGTTTTACAGGCTATAGGTGATTTAATAACAGATGATAAGACGAAAAATCAAATAAATCCAATATTAACATCATTTCAAAAAGATTCTAAAAATGGAAGAACTCCTAATATAAATAAAAATCCAATAAAATGCGAATTTAATCCATGCAATACAGAATTATCTACTCATCAAGAAATAATAGAGGAAAGATTTTCATTATTTAGAGAAGAAGAAGATGGTGCAGCTTTAAAAAGAAGAATTATAGAACAAGGAATAGATTTAGAAGGAAAAACTGCTTTATTAAATTTATTATCTCAAAAATATAATTTGTCTAATGAAGATATTATTAAAAAATTTAAAAATAAAGAAATAAATAGCGATATGATAGAGACATTACTTACTAAAAAAAATATGAGAAAAAAGCTCAATAGAAATAAACCTTCTTTCACAGTTGTTACACTACCAGATGATTATATATCACCTTTTGAAAATAGGATTTTTTCTGTACGTGAATTAGCAAGATTACAATCTTTTGATGATAGCTTTGTTTTTCTACGGAAAACGTACTACTGGTGGAGATAGAAGAAAAGTTGAAATTCCTCAATATACTCAGGTAGGAAATGCTGTTCCCCCTCTTTTAGCTAAAGCTATTGCAAATCAAATTGCAGTTGCAATAAATAATAACGCATAGTTTTTATGCGTTATTATTTATTTTGAAGTAATTATAATCACTATTCAATTTATTAAGTTCTTCTCTTAATGTATTTAAATGATTTGTTGTAGCTCCACTAGCCAAATTTCTGCTTAACATTTCTTTTATAGAACTTGCTATTCCAGATTTTGTTGGATATCCCCAATAGTTACCTCCAGACAAATTTATTACTCGCTTAACTGCAGTACTATTTGCCTTAAATGACTCTAATTTAACTGTAGGTACTGTTACAAAAGAATATGTGAATTTTTTTATATCATGAATTGAGTATCCATTTCGCCCTATAGAAATGTTATTCTCTTTAAAATCATTTGCTGCATATACCATATTCCATAACATTGGTATCTGTGCATTATCATTCCAATTGGTTTTGCATTGTATTACATGTATTTCTAATTTTTGAAAATCTCTAGTGCATAAAGCATTTATTATTTCTTTATAATTTATTTTCTGTCCATTATAAATTTGCACTTTATTACCATTTATATCTTCGATGTCTATTTCATCAATATTTTTCTTATATTCTTCTTCATCTGGAAAAGTAATAGCAATTAAATCTGATTCTGTATTTGATACAAAGTTTGAATAATTAACTGTTATTGCATCACTAACTGGATCTGGAATCAAACCTTTATGATGCTTTATTACTATTGTTCTTCTCCCTATCAAACATAAATTTAAATACCAACATGTTAGAGATTCCCATGCATTCCCTCCACCAGCTACATCACTTTGAGTTCTACCTGCTGAACTAGTACTTCTAAATATATTAGCTAAATTATCTCCTAAATTTAATATTTGATTTACAGTTTTATTACTAGCATATTTGTTTATCTCATCTTCCCAAACACTCCAAGCTCCTGAAAAAGTATTTGTTGCAAATAAATTTTCTACACTAAATTTTCTTAAATATTCTACTATATTATATGATGACATATGTAATTCCCCCTATTTAATTCTAAAAATTATTAATCATAGACGAAGTATGGATACTTACCAGTAGATAAAAATGGAGCTAATCTCTTTTATAAGCTAATTGCTAAAAGATATGAATCTTTATCAACAATTATAACAACAAATCAAACATTTGCCAAGTGGGGTGAAGTATTTTCAGATAATATTGTTGTTACTTTTGTTATAGAATTTGTTAATGTAATGAAAGGTAGCCGAGAAATTTATGAGAAATATATAATAGTTTAGTTTTGCCTTGAACATCCCTCATTTTATATGAAAAGAATTTCTAAATATTTTCCAGTTGCATTAAAATTTTCATAAATATTTTAGATATTTTATTCCATTATATAAAATAAATTCCCACTAGAAAATCAAGGTTTGAAGAACTTAGGTAGCTTAGGTCGATAACTATTTATTGAATTATAATCGAATAAAAATATGTTTAAAATACTATGTTTAGGAAACAATAATTTTAGAGGTGAAATATTTGAAAAGCATAAAAAGAAAAAGTAAAATAAAAAAAACAATAATTATATTTTTAACAATAATCCTTTTAGGAATTTTAGGAATATATATGTATATTACATACAATAAAATAGAAATAAAAGACAATAATTATCAAGCAGAAAGAACACAATCCACAATTCAAGAACAAACTGTGGAAAAAGAAGAGGAAAATAGTAAAAAAGTAGCAGATATAATTGAAGAAACAACAAAAAAGGTAGTAGGAATATCAAAACTAAAAAATGCAGGAAGCAGTATTTTATCAAAAAGTACAGAAAATGAATTAGGATTAGGAACAGGAATTATAGTAAGTGATAATGGATATATTCTAAGTAATGAGCATGTAACAGGAAGCAAATTTAGTAAATGTTATGTTACACTAGAAAATGGAAGTAATTATGAAGGCACAGTAATGTGGAGTGATACAGATTTAGATTTATCAATCACAAAAATAAATGCGAAGAATTTAGAATATGTAGAATTAGGAGATTCTGGTACAATACGAGTTGGAGAAACAGTATATGCAATAGGAAATCCAATAGGATTTGAATTTAGAAGAACAGTAACCTCTGGAATTATAAGTGCCAAAAACAGAACAATAAAAATAGAAGAAGAAAATAAATCCTCATATATGACAAACTTAATACAAACAGATGCAACAATAAATCCAGGAAATAGTGGAGGACCACTAATATATCCAAATGGAAAGGTAATAGGAATAAATACAGTAAAAATATCATCAGCAGAGGGAATAGGCTTTGCAATACCAATAAATATTGTAAAACCAATAATAGAAAGCTTTAAAAATACAGAAGACTTTCAAGAAGCAACAATTGGGATTTATGCCTATGACAAAGAGGTAATACCATATATAAACTCAAATTTTAATATAAGTTTAGAAAAGGGAATATATGTAGCACAAATAACAAAAAATGGACCTGCTGATAATACTGAATTAAAAGAAGGAGATATAATAACAAGAGTATTTTCAAAAGACTTAAATACAGTAAATGATTTAAGAGAACTAATTTATACAAAAAAGCCTGGAGAAGAAATAAAACTACAAATAAGAAGAGGAAAAATAAATAAAGAAATATCACTAGTTTTAGGAAAGAAATGATTTTGGGGATGATTTTGGGGACGGAGGAAAAAATCATGGTATTATTTTTATATTCTATATAAGATAATTACAAGCAATATTTACTGAATTTTAACCTTCACTTACAGAAAGTCGAAACTTGAATATAATAATTCTATTGACAATTTCAATTAAAAAACTATATAATTTGACTAAATAATGAAATAAAAGAGGATCTGTTTATGGAAAAAAAAATATATGATTTGACAAATTCACAAAAAAGTATATGGATGACTGAACAATTTTATAACAAAACTAATATAAATAATATTGTTGGATATTTAAAAATAGATAAAAATACAAATTTTAAGGCTTTAGAACAAGCTTTCAACTATTTTGTAACTAAAAATGATTCTTTCAAGTTAAAAATTCATTTAGATGAATCATCAATACCAAAACAATATATTGATGACTTTATATATCAAAACCTAGAAATTTTAGATTTAAAAGATAATAATCAACTCCTTGAATTTGAAAACTCATTTCCAAGACAAAGTATTAATTTACTAGATAATTTTCTATTTCTTGCTAAACTATTACGTTTACCTAATGGAAGTGGCATATTAGTATTATCTGCTCATCATTTAATATCTGATGCATGGACAATGTCATTATGTCTCGAAGAAATTTACTCAAACTATACAAAACTAATAAATAACGAAGTAATTAGTACTACTCCAAATCCATCTTACCTTGATTATATATTATCTCAAGAAGATTATAAAAATAGTGAAAAATATATAAAAGACGCAGAATTTTGGAAAGCCCAATTTAAAAACTTACCTAATGTAATTTCATATAAAAAAAATACAAATATATCAATTAATGCAAACAGAAAGGTATATACAATTTCATCTTACCTAATAAAAAAGATACATAGTTTTTGTGAGGAAAATAAAATTTCTGATTATGTATTTTTATTAAGTGTATTTAGCATTTATTTTAAAAATGTATTTAACTCTAATAATTTTATTATAGGAAATCCAGTTTTAAATAGATCAAATTTCAAAGAAAAGAAAATGACTGGTATGTTTGTATCAATTATGCCTTTTATTATTAATTGCATTGATACAAATTCATTTTTAGAATTCTGTCATACAATTGCAAATAATCAAAAACAAATGTACCGTCACATTAAATATCCATACCATGAAATATTAAATAACGTTAGAAATACTCATAATTTCTCTGATAGTTTGTATGACATTGTATTTTCATATCAGAATTCAAGTATACCTTCTTATTGTAAATGGATTCATAATCATTCTCAAGCAGAATCTTTACAAATACATATCAAAAATATTGCAGAAGAAAAAGATATTCTTGCTATTCATTATGATTATTTAACAGATTTATTTTCTGAACAAGATATAGATCTAATGCATGAAAGAATATTATCTATTATAAACCAAGTACTAAAATCTCCTACTATTAATCTATCTAATATTGATATTATTTCTAATTTAGAGAAAACATTAATATTAAAAGAATTTAATAATACAAATTCTGTTTTCAATAAAACCTCTAATATTGTAAAAGAATTTGAAAAAATAGTATATAAATATCCTAACAAAATAGCAGTAATAGATAAAAATACCTCTCTTACATATCAAGAATTAAATTTAAAAGCTAACTTTTTAGCTAAAAAAATTATTGACTTAAATATAAATAGTAATATTATTGCATTTTCTTTAAAACGTTCTTCCTCTATTATTGTTACTATTTTAGCAATATTAAAATCTGGTCATACTTATATGCCAATTGATCCAGATTACCCAATTGATAGAATTAATTTTATGATAAAAAATAGTTCTTGCAAATTATTAATTTCAACTACTGACTTTTTTGAAAAAATAAACTCTAAAATGGATTTTATTGATTATAATACTTTGTCTTTTAATAGAAATATCGGTAATTTAAACAGAAAAATAAATTTTAAAGATCCTTGTTACGTTATGTATACTTCTGGTTCTACTGGTGCTCCAAAAGCTGTTACTATAATGCATTACAATGTTCTTAATTTCGTTCAGAGCATGCAAGAACGCTTAAACTATAATCCAGAATCTGAAAATAAAGTACTATCAGTAACAACAGTCTGCTTCGATATATTTATATTTGAGGTTTATCCAACCTTACTATCAGGTCTAACTTTAATAATTGCTGATGAACTTGAAAGTAGGAGTCCTCAATTATTAAGTAAAATTATAAAAAAACATAAAATTTCAAAAATTTTAACAACACCTTCAAGAATAGATTTATTATTTTCTGACAGTATATATTTAACTTCTTTATCAAGTATTAAAGAATTTATTTTAGGTGGAGAGCCTTTTCCTAAAACTTTACTTAATCAATTAAAGACTCACACAAAATCAAAAATATATAACTTATATGGTCCTACTGAAACAACAGTATATTCTACTTTTAAAGAACTAACAAATTGTGATGACATTACAATAGGAAAACCAATTAATAATACTAAAATATATATATTAAACGATAATAATAAATTACAACCACTTAACTTAATTGGCGAAATCTGCATAGGTGGCGAAGGCGTTGGAGCTGGATATTATAAAAATCCAGAAAAAACAAATCAAGCATTTATACCTAATCCTTATGGAAAAGGTATTTTATATAAAACAGGAGATCTTGGTTATTGGCAAAGAAATGGAGAATTAGTATGCCTTGGTAGAAAAGATTCACAGGTAAAAATACGTGGATATCGTATTGAACTAGATGATATTAGCAATAATATTCTTTCTTTCAATAATATCGAAAAATGTGTAGTTATAGATAAAACCGATAAAGATAATAAAAAATACTTATGTGCTTATTTAGTTTCAAAAAAGAAAATTGATATATCAGAACTAAAAAAATATCTAGTAAATCTTTTACCTAATTATATGATTCCTACTTATTTTATACAGTTAGAAAATCTGCCATTAACTCAAAATCATAAAATAGACAGAAAAGCTTTGCCAGAACCAGATGCATCAGATTTAATAATTACCACTAAATACGAAAAACCCTCTAGTAAATTTGAAAAATCCATATCTAAAGTTTTTAGAGAAGTTTTAAATATAAATCGAATAGGAATTAATGATGATATATTCGATTATAATATTGACTCCTTAGATATAATACGTATTCAAACAAAATTATTAGAGTATAATATAAAATTAAATACACAAGATTTTTATAAATATAGAACTATAAAACAATTAGGAGAGCTTTTTGAGAATAAGATTAATATATCAGAAACAGAAGTTGATACAGATTATTTAAGTACTATTAATAATAGTTTTTATAAACATAAAGAAATAATTACATATTCAAAACACGAATATAAAAATATATTGTTAATAGGTTCAACTGGATATCTAGGAATTCATCTATTAGAAGAATTATTAAATACAACAAAAGCACATATTACATGTATAATACGTATTAAACAAAACGAAAATCCAATAGATCGATTAGCAAATTTATATAATTTTTATTTTAATAAAAATCTTGATTATTCTAGAATTACTATCATAGATTCAAATATAACTAAAACTAATTTAGGACTAAACAAATCTAGTTATAAAGATTTATGTGACTCAATAGATTTAGTAATTAATACTGCAGCAAATGTTAGATACTATGGAAATTATAGTGAATTTAAAAAAATTAATGTAGATTTAGTAGAAAATTTAATTAACCTATGTAATTCTAATAATATTAAACTTGTACATATTTCTACTTTAGGTGTTTCTGGAAACTACCTAGTTAACCACGAAAAAAATTACAATAGTTTTTGTGAAAATGATTTTTATATTGGACAAAAGTTTGATGAAAATGTGTATATTCAAACTAAATTTGAAGCAGAAAAACTAATTTATGAACAAATTGCTAATGGACTTAAAGCTTCTATTATTAGAGTTGGAAACTTAACAAGCAGATATTCAGATGGTATTTTTCAATCAAATTTTGCGGATAATGCCTTTTATAACATTTTAGTTATGATTTTAAAATATCATATTATGCCAAATACAATGACAGAAGAATTTCTAGAATTTACTCCTATTGATTATTGTGCTAAAGCAATTTGTACCCTTATATCTAATGTTGATATAAATAGATATGTGTTCCATTTATTTAATAATAATTACATATGTGTATCTGATTTAATATCTATTTTTACAGAACTTGGATTTGAAACAGAAGTTTTATCTGGAAATGATTTTAAAGAAAAAATATTATCTTTATCAAACATATATCCAGAAGAAAACATATTAAAAGGCATTGTTAATGACTTAGATGATACTTTAGGTTTAAGTTTTAAGTCAACTGTTAATCAACAAAACCAATATACTAATTCTTATTTAGAAAATTTACAATTTACATGGCCAATTATAGACAAAAAATATATAAAGAAAATAACTAGTTATTTAAAAAAGAAAAAATATGTTTAAAAAACTAAAAATAATTAAGGAGAACCAATGAAAAATTTCTTTAAAAAATATAATATACAATTAAAATTATTATTTGCTCTTACTTTAGGATTAGTTGTCTTGTCTACTATTTATTATTTTCTTATTCCTATGATATTAAACTATCCTGAAGGAACCTATGGAACTTATTTTCAAAAAGAAGTAGAAAATACTGACTATATCACTCAAGTTCTTTTAATATCTCTTGCTATTTTTAGTATTTTTGCTATTTTAACCTTTTGGAAAACTAAATTTTTAATTAAATACAATGATTTAATAGAGTATCCTAATAGATACTCTATTAAAGAAATAAATTATGTTAAAAATAAGCTACTCACTGTTCCTTATTCATTATTTTTATTAAATATTATAATACCTAGTATTGCTCTTACTGTAATACACGCATTTACAATACATCAACTTGGTATAACTACACTAAAATTATTTATTTTAGTATTTTCTTTGATGACTTTATATGTTACATCAGTTTTCATTTATACTTGTAATATTTTTAAACAAATACTAATTAAATTACCATATGATGATACTATTGGTTTGAGGAAAGACTCTTTAAAGAAAAGAATTTTTTATAATATTGCACCCTTAATATTAGTATCCATATTATTTACTTCCTTACTTGGATATTCAATTGTATCAATAAAAACTGGAAATTCTTTATTTGAAACCTATCATAATAGTTTGACTTACCTTACATCATTTAATAAGTTTTCTAATTTAGATGACCTAAAAAAACAATTACAAACTGTATCCTTATCAGGTAAAGATGATTTCATATTTATAAAACACAATAATACTTATATTGATGTAAATGGAAAGGAAATACAATTAAGTAAATTTTTCGATAAATATTTGAAAGAATTATCTAAATCAAATAATGGAAGAGTTTATGAATATTATGGAATTGATTGTCAAGGTGCAACAATAAATATTGAAATTAATAATGAAATTTATACTATAGGTATTTATTTTTATATATTATCTACAGATATTTTATTATACTTCTCAATATCCTTTATAATTTTAGTATTAATAAATATTATTATTTTAGCCTTATTTGCTAAGTCACTATCTTCTGATATTAAAATAATTTCTTCAAGTTTCTCTTCAATGGCAAAAAATAATGATATTGATATTATTCAACCACTAGCTTTAACTTCAAATGATGAAATAGGAAAATTAATTATTGCTTATAATCAAATACAAAAATTAACAAAAGATAATATTCAACAAATACATAATAATCAAGAAACTCTAATGGAAAGAGAACGTTTAGCATCACTTGGACAATTAATAGGTGGAATAGCTCATAACTTAAAAACGCCTATAATGTCTATATCTGGTGCAGCAGAAGGTCTTAGCGATTTAATAAAAGAATATGACTCTTCAATAGATGACCCAGAGGTTAATTCTCTTGACCATCATGATATTGCAAAAGATATGAATTCTTGGATAGTTAAAATAAGAGAATATACAAGTTATATGTCAGACATTATTACTGCTGTAAAAGGTCAGGCAGTAACTTTATCAGAAACTGAAAATATTTCTTTTGATATTGAAGAATTAATTAAAAGAGTTGATATTTTAATGAAACATGAATTAAAAAATGCTTTAGTTTATTTAAATGTTTCTTTAAAAGTTCCTGAAGATACTAAATTAACTGGAGATATAAATAGTCTAGTACAAGTTATTAATAATATGATTTCTAATGCTATTCAATCTTATAATGGAACTCCTGAACAGAAAATAGATTTAGTTGTTGAAAAACAAGATAATAATTTGATTATTTCTATTAAAGATTATGGTTGCGGATTAGCTGATAATGTTAAGGAAAAATTATTTACTGAAATGATTACTACAAAAGGCAAAAATGGCACTGGTCTTGGTTTATATATGTCTTATTCTACTATAAAGGCTCATTTTGGAGGAGATATTAAATTTGAATCTAAAATTGGGCAAGGTACAACGTTTTTTATTATTTTACCTTTATAAAATAATAATTATCTCTATTTTATAAAGGCAATTGCCTAAAATTAAATTTATAAGCAATTGCCTTTATAAAATTTTTGTGTATTTTATTTTAAGTTTATTACTAATAATTAAATTCTGTCAATATTTTATACCTTATTTCTTTTCTAATTCAATTGTTACTGGCTCTCCATAATAAAATAAAACAACTTTTATTTTATCTGTACTGTTATATTTATTCATACTAAAAGTCTCATAAAAATCATAGTTATTATTATCTATCCATTCTCCCTTTGCTCTTCTTGAAGGACTTAAGGTAGATTCAAAAATATCACCTTTACTATTTTCTACATATGAAGCCTTTTCATTTTGAGATTTACTTATTGAAATTGGAGTACGTAAATACATATATTTATCATATTTTTCTTTTAATTCCTCTGCTTTCTTTTGAGATATTTTACCATTTTTTAAATCTTCATTTATATTACTAATTTGTTTTAATTCTTCTATCTCTAATCTTTCTGGCATCTGTAAATTTGATATTTGTATTCCTATTTCAAATCCAGTATCACATAAACTTGCTGAATATATATTAAAATTTTCCTTATCACAACTAACTACTTTATAATATTGTTTTGTTCTATTATACATATTCTCAGGCACATCAACTTCAAAACTCCAGTTTCCCTCTAATTTAATTTTATCTTCTTTATTCTTTTCAGATATTATTATTTGTGTAAAATTATAGGATAACTTTTTAGATTTTGGAAATTTTTCTGTATATATATTATATAATAGATTAATTGTAGTATCTTCATCTTTTATATCATTTAAAAAGTAATTTAATCCACAATTTAAATAATTTTCATTACAATTTCCAAAACTGTAATCTAATTTATGATATTTACAAAACTCTTCAAACTTCTCCTTATCTTTGCCACCATAGATTATTCTATTTTCTTCATCTAATATAATTAAATCTCTCAACTCTATATCGTCAATATTTTCAAAATTTATTATTTCAGATATTTTATTGTTAAATTTTAATTCAAATTGTGTACTTAAATTCATATCATCCATTATAAAATCTTTAACTCTTGTATCAATATCTATATCTTTTATTACCTTTTCTTTGTTTTCTATAGTTGTTTTAGAATTTACAAAATTCCTTTCTGTATTATCAATATACCCAGAATTGGCTGCTGAATCAATTCCATTACCAAGACCTCTAAAATTATTTGTTATATTTTCAATATTTTTTGCTAAAACTACTCCTGATATTAATATAAAACACCCACATACTGTTGCAATTATTTTTTTTCTCATTTCATATCCTCCTAATATATTTCTTTTATTATAATATTCATTATTGATTTCACTTTCAAAATTAATGATAGCAATTTCCTGCTTAAAGTTTTTATATATTTTTTTATTTTCATTCAATTTTATCATATCCCCTTTCTCTTAAAGCTTTCTTTAATTTTTTTCTTACTCTAAATAATTTTGATTTTATTCTTGTTTCTGACATTTGAAATAAATTACTTATCTGTTTTATGTTGTTTTCTTTGTAATAATATTCTACAAAAATTTCTCTATCTATACTTTTAATTTTATCTAGTTCCATTCTTATTATCTGCCTTTTTTCGTCCTCTAAAATATTAAATTCTAAATCATTACTTTCAGAAAATATGTTTTCAAAATCATCTATGTTTTCTTGATTTTTTATTTTTCTAAACTTTAGTTTTACTACATTTCTAGTTATTCCAGCTATATAGGAAGACATACTTTTATTGATATCTAATTTGTTTTTATTTTGCCATAGAGTTAAAAATACATCTAATATAATTTCTTCTATATCTTCATTTGATATCTTGCTAGACATGTTTTTTATGATTTTATATATATAATTATTATATTCTTCTATTATTTCTTCTATTTGTAATTTATCTTCTACTATATAACTATGTATTTTCTTTTTCTCTGCATTCAATTTAAATTAATACTCCTTATTTAAAAACTATATCGATATATTATTATATTATCATCTTTTTTAATTTGGTTGCATTTTTAATTTATTTTGTTTTAAAAAAGAGCATCTAAAAGATGCTCTTTTTTTGGGGCGAGAGTTAATCAACTACCATTTACATGTTAGAATTACTAATACTTATTCATTACAGAGGTGCAAGATATGCATCATAATCAACCCATGCTTTTCTAAAAAATCCTGGTGGATTATTAATACTACTTGCATCAAAAAATATCTGTATTTTTTGTCCTTTATAAACTTTTGCACTAACAAAAAACATATTAGTATTTGGATAATTTGTGTTATCTACAACAGTTTTCGCATCTGTAAGTACTCTTCCTGATGGATAATCTCTTATTTCAACAGTCAGTTTTATATTACTATTTCCTGTATCTGCCTTTTTAAAGTTACCAAAAATCACCAAATTTGCAGAATCTCCCATTATTTTATATGGTGTCAAATTTGTATCAGTTAAAGCAGTAATAACGAATAAAAAATTTTTTCTTAGAGAATAGGTACTTTTGAGATTGTTTTTCAGTACATTCTTCGCAATCCAGCATTTTCAACGCTTTTAGCCTTCTCTTTTTTATTCAAAATAGCTCAAAAAGTCCCTATAT
>CAQPRV010000026.1 GCA_948857205.1 uncultured Clostridia bacterium | reverse complement strand
TTCATATAATTCTACAATTGTTTTTTTAAATTCCTCTGTATATGTTTTCATTTTTAGACACTCCTTTTACATTTACATAATATTATATCATCTTTTCATCAATTCGTAAAATTTTGTGTCTATATATCTATTCTAACATCATTTTGTTTCAAAACTGACAAGCTGTATTTATACGGGAGTATAAATGCGATGCGTGCTTTCAAAATAGTATAAAGTTCTAAAGTATCTAAAATCTACTAGAAATAGATACTTTTTTTCTCCATTAAGTCATAAATTTTTAGTAATTTTTTACTAACTTTTTAAAATTTTTTCATCAAAAAAGAGAAGAAACTTTTAAATTTCTTCTCAAAATTTTTAAACATAAATGAGTTCTTTTAATATGATTTCTTCCGCTTGATTTTTAAAATTGTTCATAATTCCTACCCAATAAATTTGGTCAGTATTTTTCATTTCTTCTGTTAAATTACTTTGCTTATTTAATGATTTTATAATTTCTTCTACTCTTTTTGTAGCAGTTTCTTGTATTTCTTCTAAATGTTCAGTTAATTTATTTTCCATAAATAAAATTGTATATTCTGCTTTTTTGTGTTTTTTTAGATAGTCTAATCTTAAGCGACTATATCTATTTAAGTTAATTTTTCTTTGAGGTTCTATCACTAAATTTGGCATATAATAATCACCTTTTCTCATATATTAAATTCCTATTTTTTCATCAATAAATCTTTCTTTTAATCCTTTTTCTTCCATAATTTTAATCTCCTTTTTCTTTAATTTTTTAGACATTACAATATAATTTATCTAGTTCTCCATTTTCATAAGTTCTTTGTTCATAATTTGAAAATGAATTTTTTCTGCTAAAATTATTACTATAATTATTTTTATTATATTTATTCTTATTACATCGTAAAATTTCCGACTCTTGACTTGTAATTTTTTCGTTTCTAGACTCGTAATTTTTACTACTCATAATACTAGTAGTAGATATATGATTTATTTTTCCAACATAGATAATATTATTCTTTTTAAATCCTTATTTCTTTTCATATATTAATTTAGTTTCTCTTAATTGTTTAAATGCTTTTGTAACTGTTTTATCTGACAAATTTAATTTTTCCTCAGCTTCTTTTCTTGAAAATATTAAGAATATATTTCTTTCTTCATCTATCCATTCATTTTTCATTGAAACTGATAATCTATCAAGTAATAATGAATATAGTAATTTACTATCTGAGTTTAAATTTTTATAATAAGTGTTTACAAATAGTTCTTTTGGAATTTGATAGAAAACATTTTCAAGATATTCATTTACTTTATAAGGTATAAAATCCATAACAATAGTTCTCATTTCAGTTTTTTTGAACAACACTGAAAGTACTTAAATATCAATAAATTTTACTTTGCGGAAATTTGCGGAACAATTTTTTTATGAGTTTCAAAAATTGCGGAACATTTTTCTGAACAAAATAACGGAATTTTTGAGAATTTTCTAGAATGTAAGAAAATTGTGCTATTCTCTAACTTCCTTAGAAAATAGCACTTTTAATATCTTTTGACTGTTTTCAAATTCTATTGAATTTCCTTGAAAAACGGTCTTTTCTGGTCGAGGTGAGGTACTCTACCTAAATGCTATTTTTCCTTATATATCAATATTTTCAAAGAACTATTTTAAATTGTTGAAGTTTTTTGTTGAAAGTTTAATGTTTTTTATACTATTAGATTTCAACAAATTCTATCTAGTTTTCTTTAGTATTTTAAGCATTTTTATCTTCTGTAGAAAAGTCAACTCCAAAAATTGCTTTACCTATTAAATAATCTTCAACATTTTTATTTTCAGAGCTTTCAAACTCACTATCTACATCAACATAGTATTGCATAGTTATTGTAATATCTGAATGACCTAATATCTTTTTCAAAACTGCTGGTGCAATTTTTGCTTCAGCACATCTTGTTGCAAATGTTCCTCTTAACATATGAGTGTGAACATCGGTCTTTTGTACTAGTTGACCTTTTTTGTTTTCTTCTTCATATATACCAATACCAAGTTTTATCGCAATTCTTTTTAAGTTACTATTGATAGAATTTTCTATATGCATTGTTTTATCTTCTTTACAAAATAGTAAATGATTTTTATTTGCTATTTTATGCTCTAGTGCTGACTCGATTATTTGTTTACTTATATTTGTCATAGTTAATGTTCTTTCTCCATTTTCAGTTTTAGCAGTTTCTCCAATAATTACTTTGCCTGTAATATTTTTTGTTTGAGTTTTTCTTATATGAATTTTTCCATTTTCTAAATCAATATCTTTTTCATAATCCAAAACTAATGCCTCGCCTATTCTCATTCCTGTAGTTAATAATAACAAAAATAAATATTTAGTAGGGTATTTTTCATAGCTTACAGAATTTAGATAATCTACTAATTTCTTTTGTTCATCAATAGTTAAAGATTTTCTATGGTGGCTTTTATATTCACTTTTTGGTTTTTCAACTCTTTTCCAACCTGTCATAAAATTATCTGTTATTATATTTTCATAAGTGGCTTGTCCAAATGCCATACATATTAGTTCATAAGTTTGTTTTATTGTACTTTTAGAATATGCTTTTAAGCTTTCTAAATATTTAATTACATCTTCTCTTTTTACTTTTGTTATAGGTATATTAGTAAATTTTTCTTTTTGCAGTTTTTTTAATGTATCAGTTTTTCTTTTAAAAGTAGCTTGTTTTATCTTACCCAACTTAAAATCTTCTTTTAATACACTTTCTACTAAATCAACTATTGTTTTATTGCTTTTGGTAATAATTTTAATTCCACCATTCTGATCTAGTTTTAATTTTTCAGTTAATGCTTTATTAAAAGCTTCTGTTTCATCTTTTCCGACAAAAGTTTTTGTCATTGTTTTTCCTGTAGTTGTATCTCTACCTATTGTTAATACAGCTTTAGGTGTTATTATAAAATAAAAATATTCACATTCTACATTGTTATTAAATACTTTACCATTTTCAAACTTACTAATATTTCTATATTTGCAAGTATTTTTAAATTTACAGTTATTACAGATTTCTTTACTAGATAGTTTTGTATTTTTATCTTTGATTCTCTTTAATAGATAAGTTCCTGATGTTATTCCTTTAATTTTCAATGTACTTCCATCCTTTCTTAAAATTTTAGGAAATACCTTGCTTTTTTAAGTTTTTTAATGTTATAATACATACAGAAACATTTATGCAAGGTAATCCTTGTGATTTGAGATTAAAATGTTTTTTGAAGGTTTAAATGGGCTTATTTAAATCTTCTTTTTGTTTAATCATGCGTAATTTCATTATTTTGAAAATAATCTTTAAAAGATTGTTCCATTACAAGCCAAGACTTACCGATTTTCTTTGCTGGAAAATCTTTTTTATGAAATAATTCTAAACATGTCTTATTTCCAATTTTTAATGCTTGTCTAATGTCTTTCGTTTCTAAAAATATTGTACCATTTAATGTTCTCATAAATTATTCCTCCTTCCGTTTGTTTTACATATACAAAAAGATTTAGCTATTTCTCTTGACTGATTATAGAAAAAGTCCTATAATATTAAGTGAGAAATATATAAATATTTTTCAAGTTCAAGTGCATTATATTATAATAATCCTTAAATGTCAATGAATTTTAAAAAATATTTTATTTTTCTAACAAATATTTAAAGGAGAGTTTATGAATATATTTAATATAAATGTTCCAAAAGATAGTATATCAATGATTTTTGATGCATTTCATGATTCTGAAAATTACAGCACAACTTTATATTTGCATAAATCAAAAATTACACTAGCTGATGAAGATAATGAATATTCAGCTCAAGTGGAACTTGATTTAAAGGCAGATACCAAAAAAGATAAAATGGTAAAGCAAATGTTTAATAAAGATTATGGATCTTTTATACTTACATTTTTAAATGCTGATTTTTCAAGTGTAGAAAATGCATATAATACTTTTTTCGTTTATTATGGACTTGAAGGACTTAATTATATAGATGAAATAAAAGAAAAATATCCAATAGAATATACTACTAGATATGTATCAACAAAAAAATTCTTAGATTACTATAATAAAGCATTTGACTTAGTAAATACAGATTATATAAAATTTCAAAATGATATGAAAAGGACTGTAGATTTTGTATTCGATTTACATGGAAATAAAAGTTCACTAGATGTAGATAAACATTCTAAATTTAAGGCATATTCCGCTGTTGTTGATTTAATGGAGGAATTTTCTTCACAAATACGTCTAGGTATAGTAAAAAGTTTACCTAGAAAGCTGCCTTCAAAAATGACTACTAAGCAAGTTGAGGAATTAGCCTATGATATTGCTAATAAAAAAGTAGATGATGTGGTTGGCTATGTATATGAAAGTTCATCTCATTTTTCACTAGCTTATATTGCATTAAATGACTTAATACAAAACGCAAAAAGAAGTATTAGTGTTTGTCAAAATTGTGGAAGGTACTATTTACAATACTCAGGAAAAGAAGTTTATTGTGAATTACCTAATGCAGATGGAAGTCCTTCTTGTAAATCTTATGCCTCTCGTAAAGCTTATGATAATAAGATAGTAGAAGATGTTGCTGAACTTGCATATAAAAGAGAATATCAAAGAAGAATAACTCAAGTATATCGTGCAAATGAGCTTAAAAAGCCAATAATGAGAAAAGAATATAATGATTGGAAAGCAAAAGCTAGAAAGCAATTAAAATTATATCGAGAAAATAAAATAACAAAAGAAGAATTTTGTGATTGGATAGAGAAAAATAAATAAATTTTCAAACATCATATTAAAAAATATGGTGTTTTTTTAATATATTGTATAAATTTTAGAAAAAATCATATAATATTTAATAAATTTGTTTACATTCACTCGTAAAAATGATATTATTAACGAGTAATTGTTAAGAAAGGCGAATATATATGAATGAAAATAAATTAATAGATTTTTTAAATCAAAACAATGGTTATATAAAAACTAGAGATTTTGAAAAATTAGGTATCTCTAGACCCTCTATTCAAGGTTATATTGATAAAAAGATTATAAGAAAAGTATCTCGTGGATTATATATAGATAATAGCTTAATCGAAGATGAATTTTATATATTACAACAAAAATTTTCAAATATTGTGTTCTCTTATAATACGGCTTGCTACCTACTAAATTTAAGTGATAGAGTTCCATATAAAATAGATGTAACAACTCTAAACCATAATAATATAAGTGAAGATTTACAAATTCATTATGTTACAAAAGATAAATTTGAAATTGGGATTACAGAAATAGAAAGTCCTTATGGAAATCCTATAAAAATATATAATGCCGAAAGGTGTATATGTGATTTATTAAAAAATAAAAATGAAGTTGATATAGAACTTTATAATAAAATAATTAACAATTATTTTAGAATCAAAGACAAAAATTTAAGTACTCTAGAAGAATATGCAAAGATATTTAATATACAAGAAAAATTTGAAAACATTATGGAGGTATTAATATAGTGATTGAATATAGTGAACTATTTGAAAAGTCAAAAGAATTAGCAAAAGAATCAGGATTAACACAATTAGAGTTATATCAAAGATTCATGTTTGAAAGAATTTTAGAAAGAATATCTGTATCAAAATACAATGAAAATTTTATATTAAAAGGTGGTTTGTTACTTTCTGCAATGTTAGGTATAAATAGTCGAAGTACAAGAGATATGGATATTTCTATAAAAGGTATTGATGTATCTCAAGAGAAAATGCTAGAAATTTTAAATGAAATTTTAGCACTAGATATTAATGATAAAGTTAAATTTGATGTTGTTAATATTACAGATATTCGACCAGATGATGAATATGGTGGTAATAAATATCATTTAGTTGGAAAACTCGAAAATTTAAAAGTTACTTTAGAAATTGACATTTCAACAGGAGATGAAATCACACCAAAAGAATTAAATTTTGAATATATATCTATATTTGAAAATAAAAAGATATATATCGATACATATAATATTGAAACAATACTTGCAGAAAAAATTGAAACGATCCTTCGTAGAGGTAAATATAATACTAGAATGAAAGACTATTATGATATTTATTTCTTTTTAACTAAACTAAAAAATGATATTGATTTAAACATATTTAAACAGGCATTAAATAATACTTTAAGGAGAAGAGAAGCTTTTAAGTATTATAACGATTATAAGCAAATTTTAGATTTACTTTCAAAAGATAATAGAATTGCTAATTATTGGAATAATTATGCAAAGAAAAATAAATATGCTGAAAATATTGAATTTAAAGAGATAATTGAAGTTTTAAGAGAATTTTTAGATAGTATTAATTAGATATACTATAAAGAAAAAATAAATAATTTACTTAACATAAATTTTAGGACGGTTTGACAAAAAAATAAAATCATGCTAAAATAGAAAACATATTTAAGAGTTTATCTAGGTTTATAAAAACTGAGCGATAAAGGGTAACAAAAAATAAATAGTTACTTACACTTAAAAGATGAGATTAACAAGTCTTACAAAGGAGTCTTAAAAGATTCTTTTGTGAGACTTTTTTTGATAGGAGATGTAAAAAATGGAAATTGAAAGTAAAAGATTAATTTTAAGAAATTGGAAAGATGAAGATATAAATGATTTAGTTCAAGGACTAAATAACATAGAAGTTGCCAAATGGATGGCAGGAGTGCCATTTCCATACACAAAAAAGGATGCTAAAAATTTTATAGAACAAGCTAAAAGGCAGGACGAAAAAATTAAAATTTCACTTGCTATAGTGTTAAAAGAAAATAATAAAGTAATTGGTGGTACTGAAATTAGAAATATAAACAAAAAAGATGGTACTGCTGGTGGTGGAATATGGTTAAATGAGCAATATCAAAAAAATGGATATGGCACAGAGGCTTTTAGTGCTAAAATAAAGTTTTGTTTTAAAGAACTAGGATTAAGAAGAATAGAAAATGGATATTTTAAAGGAAATGATAAATCTCATAATATGCAATTAAAGCTTGGCTATAAAGATGAGGGAATAAGAAGAAAGGGATTTTTATGTTTAGCAACAAATGAATATGTAGATGAATGTATTACAGGCTTGTTGAAAGATGAATTTATAGAATGGAGTGATAAAAGTGAAAGATAAATTAGAACTAGTATTTCCTACAAAAGAATATAAGGAGAGAGTAGAAGAATATTTACAAGAATTTTTTGATAATGAAGAATATGAAATAGCAGGAGATGGTGGCTTAGATCGAATTAAAAATTTTCATGAATGGCTAAGAAAGATACAAAATGATTTATCAGAAGAAAATATTGAAGATAATAGGATTCCTGCCACACTTTATTTAACAATAAGAAAATCCGATAATAAGATAGTTGGTAATCTTCAAATTAGACATAAGCTAAACGATAAATTATTGCTTTATGGAGGACATATTGGAGATAGTGTAAGACCTTCTGAAAGAAGAAAAGGATATGCTACAGAGCAGATTAGATTAGCATTACAAAAATGTAAAGAATTAGGTATAGATAACGTTTTAATGGATTGCGATAAAACTAATATTGGTTCAGCTAAATCTATTCAAAATAATGGTGGAATATTAGAAAATGAAATATTTGTTGATAATGAACTTGTTCAAAGATATTGGATTAGTTTGAAAAAAAAATTTGTTACTAATCCTATGAATATGAAATGTGTAATAGATGGCAATTATATAATAAAAAATTTTGAAACAGATACATTTAAAGGAGATATTGCATTAATTAAATTTAATAAAATGAATAAACCTTATGTAGTTGAAAATATTAATTTATGTATGGCTAATGATAATTATAAATGGCTTGAGTTTTATGATTATAGTAAAAAATATAGATTAACAGCAATGTATAATGATAAGAATGAAATTGTTGAATGGTATTTTGACATAGCAAGAAAAGTAGGAAAAGAAAATGGATTACCTTATGAAGATGATTTATATCTAGATGTTGTAGTAACTTCTTCAGGAGAAATAATTTTACTTGATGAGGATGAGTTAAAATCAGCATATGATAGACTTGAAGTAAATCAAGATGATTATGATATAGCATATAAGGAAGCTTATGACTTGATGAAAAAATTAGAAGGAAATAAAGATAGATTAAAACAATTTACTGATAAATATCTAAATGAATTTCAAATAAAATAGAAGAAAGGTGTGATATCAATGATTACAGATAGCTTTGATGATAAATCAGAAGCAAAGATAAATCCAAAATATAATGAAAATGCACCAAAGGTAGATGCATGTATTGTTACATTTTCAAATATTATAGAACAATATGTACTAACTAATTATGAATGCGAAAAGATAGGTCAATTTAAATTTGCTACAGGAATAACCTCAATATACAGAATTAAATTTAATAGAAAAGAATTTGCTTTTTATAAAACATATGTTGGAGCTCCAGCTTGTGTCGGAACAATAGAAGATACTTTTTCACAAATAGTAACAAATAAATATATTGTATTTGGTGGTGCAGGTTGTCTTAACAAAGAAATAGCTCATGGAAAAGTAATGATACCTACAGATGCATATAGAGATGAAGGCACATCATATCATTATGCTAAAGCAAGTGATTATATAAAAATAAAAAATAGTGATATAGTAGCTCAATTTATGGAAAAAAATGAAATACCTTATGTAAAAGGTAAAACATGGACAACAGATTCATTTTATAGAGAAACTTTAAATAATATTGAAAAAAGAAAAAATGATGGATGTATATCAGTTGAAATGGAATGTTCTGCTATTCAGGCAATGTGTAATTTTAGAAATATAGAATTTTATACATTTTTTACAAGTGGAGATTTATTGGATTCTCTAAAATGGGATGAAAGGAAAAATAAAGGACAAATTTCTGGAACTCAACATGATTCAGGACATTTTGAAATCGCAATAGAACTAGCAGATTATATAACACATTAAAGAAAGAAGGAATAATATATGAAATATTTTAAAAAATTAGTGGGAGATAGAATCTATTTATCTCCAAAAGGTATATCTGATGAAGAAACCGAAAAATTTACTGAATGGATGAATGATTTTCAAGTGACAGATTATACTGGAAGAAGTGGACAAATAACAACATTAGTTGGAGAAAAAGAGTGGCTTGAAAACTCTGCAAAGAATACTGAAAATAGAATTTTCAATATTATAGAATTGAATAATGATAAATTAATTGGAACAATAGGATTAGAGCGTTTTAATTGGATAGAAAGAAGTGCCGTATTAGGAATATTCATTGGAGATGAATACTTTAGAAGTAATGGATATGGTACTGAAGCTATAAAATTACTATTAGAGTATGGTTTTAAATATTTGAATTTACATAGTATAAGATTAGATCTTATTTCTATAAACGAAAGAGCACACAAATGTTATTTAAAATGTGGATTTAAAGACTCAGGAAAAAGTAGAGAAGAAATATTCTTGAATGGTAAATATTATGATAAATTACATATGGACATACTCGAAAACGAATTTGAAGGAGATTATATTCGAAATAAAAATGTAAAATAATAACAATTTTAAAATTTTATCAGCTATTTCATTTCTAAATAAAAAATAGACAAAAGTTGATATAAAGTCAGCTTTGTCTATTTTTTGATTTATGATTATCTAATTTTGTTCTTATTTTTCTTTTTCTCAATTTGCTTTTCAAAATTGTTTTTTTCTTCTTCCAATTTTTGATGAAGTTCAAATCTCTTAATTCTTTCTAGTCTTAATTCTATATTATTGCAATGTTTTATTTCTTCTGCAAGTGATGTTATCTTTTTAGAAATTTCTATAATCTGATTTTCAATACTTGCTTTTTCTTTATCCGTTTTTGCTCTTTTATGCTTTTTCCAAAGATTTTCTCTTTCACTTTTTAATGGGTTAATTTTTTCATAAGCTGATTTTTGATAATCCATTAGTTCTTGTTCTGTATTAATATTATTTTTACACACAAATCTAACTTGTTTAGAAAATTCGTCCATTTTCTTAATTGCACTTATTAATTCAGGTGTCATTTTCGTTATATTAGGTTTTGAAACAATTTCTATATTGATACCGAGTAATTTCTCATAGTGAAAAATTAAATATGAAATAGAGCCTTTAAATTGCAAATGCTTTTGTTTTTCATTATTATATCTTTCATAACTTCTATTAGCTAATAAATATGGATCTGTAGAATAGGGATATTCAGGCTGTGTTTCTAATATTCTTTTATAAATATTTTCTTTTGAGTAATTATTTCCAAATTGCCTTTCAATTCTAGTATTTCGTTTATATGGCTCTCTTCTTATAGACAATGTTTCGTTTTTATCTGTAACAATATAATCTAAATCTTGTAGTATTTTAATAAATTCGTTATAGTCTTTAGCATTTGCTATTGCATAATCTATACTGTCTTTCATAAGTTCCTTATATAAGCTACTTGTAGCATATTTATTGTATTTTTCTTCTTGTTTCAAAACATTCAATCCATATTCTTCACAAAGTTTATCTGAAGCTTTTCTCATAGTAGCATAATCTTTCTTTGTGTTACAAAATCTTTTTCCATCTAAAAATGAAACAGAGTTTAAAACAAAGTGATTGTGCAGATTATCTGTATTTAGATGAGTAGAAACTACTACTTGAAATTTATCCCCCCATAATTCTTCAGCTAGTTTTATTCCAATTTCATGTGCTTGTTCTGGTGTTACTTCTCCTTTTACAAAAGATTGCACTCCATGAAAACATTGTATTCCCGTTGTCTTGAAAAATTCTTTCTTGGTATTTCTCATTTCTTGAAGAACAGTATCAGGCATACAATTTATACCTGATACATATAATTTTTCTTCTGTTTTTTCTCCATTAACTACATATTCTATTGTAGCATCTAATCTATCTTTTACCTTCCATATTTTTGTTACTGCCATAATCTATTACCACCCACTTACATTCTTTTCCTTTTGTGGTATAAGATAAACTTCTTGTAATGCTAGTATAAAATTTTGTATTTGATTTAATAAAGGATTGATTTTATCTTCTCTCATATATCCTTGATATTTATTATAAGTTCTTGCCATTTGATTTAAATTTGTTGCCATACCTCGAAGTTGTGAAAGTATTTCATAAAATTTTTCGTCTGGCTTTTCTTTTAGTTGATAATCTAAAATTATTTTTCTAAAAAATTCTGATTTATTCAATCCAGACCTTTTAACTTTCTCATTTAGAATTTTGTTTTCATCTTCATTTAAAAATACATTGATTTTTATATTTCTATTTCTCATAAATTTTCATCTCACTTTCTTTTTTTCTTATTAGGTTTGATGTTAGAATAGATATATAGACACAAAATTTTACGAATCAATGAAAAGATGATATAATGTTATGTAAATGAAAAAGGAGTGTCTAAAAATGAAAACATATACAGAGGAATTTAAAAAAACAATTGTAGAATTATATGA
>CAQPRV010000025.1 GCA_948857205.1 uncultured Clostridia bacterium | reverse complement strand
TGATAGTTGGTCTTTGTATATTTTTTCATCTTTATTTTATCATATTTGTGCGAAAAAGTTATTTTTTTCCAATAAAATGTAGTGAAATTTTATTTATTTCACTACGTTTTTTCTTCTATTTAGTTTCATTCGTTATTACTGCAACTATATTTGACATTTTTATGTTTCTTAGTTACTACTATTTTCAATAATAGTAGTATTAAACACATTCCTAAGGCTACCCCCATTGTATCTATCATTACATCTGTTACTTGAGCTGATCTCCCTGGTATAAAACTTTGATGGATTTCATCTGAACTTGCATATAAAATTCCAATTATCATTGTAATATAAATTCTTTTCTTTTCTTCAATATTATATGTACTTATTAACCCCATAAGAAGTAGTCCAAGTATTGTATAGATTGAAAAATGTGCAAGCTTTCTTATAATCCCTTCTAATCTATTCATTATTCTTGGCTTATCTTCCTTTGATGTTTTTAATATTTTTTCTACAATCATTTCTGTAACTTTTTTACTTAGTCCACTTGATTTTTCTCCATTTTGACTCGAGAAACCAAATATTATATAAAAAATTCCTAATAATAATATAATTAGCACTATTCTTAATATCTTTAATTTCATTTTTCAACCTTTCTATTTCTACAAAAATATGATTAGAAACATTTCTAATCATATTTTATATCTATAAGTTTTATGTTCAGACTGGAACAATTATATTCTTTTATTTATTTTCTATATCCTGTCTTAGAGATAATACTATTACTAATATTTCTTACTTCATCTGACACTGTATAATCTGAATCTCCAAAGGCTTCTTGATGTAATTTTAATACATTACTTTCTAAAGTAACTGGTACACCATACCATCTATCTAGAGTTATACCTTTTGTTGAATATGGCCATCCTATGCTTTGACCAATTTTAAAACTTGTAGCACTTGGCATCAAAGCAAATATATCTCCAGCTGAAATATTTGTATATACTTTTGGTAAAATAAAGTCTACAAAACTATTCATCTCTCCAATACTTTTAGTTTTTAATTTATTAGCCATGGCTTCTATTACAGTTCTCATTCTTTCTGTTCTTTTATAGTCTCCTCCTGCTGTATACCTAATTCTAGAATATGCTACTGCTTGCACTCCATTTAAGGTTTGTCTTCCTGTTGATGGAACTTTTGCGTTTGATTTTCCAGTTACTTTTGCAGTTTCAGCAATATAAGAATTTAAATATTTTAATTCTTCATTTGTTTCTACATTTATTGTTACTCCACCTAATTTATCTACTGCTTCTGCAACTGAGTCGAAATTTACTGTAACAAATTCTTTTATATTTAAGTCTAAATTTGTATTCAAGGTTTTTATTGCTAGTGGTGCTGAACCATAAGAATATGCATGTGTTATTTTATCTAAACCATGTCCATCAATTTTTACATATGTATCTCTGTATACTGAAATAAGCTTTATATCTTTTGTTTGATTATTTATACTTGCTATTATTATACAGTCACTTCTATTTCCTCTTTCTAAATTGTTATCTCTACTATCTACACCAAAAATAGCTATATTTCGATATCCTGATAAATTTTCAGCAGCAGCTGCAGATACTCCTAAGTCTTCTGAACTTATATCCACTGTTTGCATTTTGCTTAATTTATCATTTATAAACCAATAGATTGTTCCTACTAATATCGCTAATATAATTACTAATACTAATACTATTCTTCCAAAGATTTTTAGTCCTTTTTTCTTGCCTCTCTTGTTTTTATTCTTATTATTTCTTGTTCTTCCTCTTTGTGGTTCCCCTTCATATCCTTTTCTAAAAGCTCTTGGTACTTCATTATCATAATCCTCAGTATATCTTCCAGCCATTTTTATTCCTCCATATATTTAACTTTTTATTCTTACATAATTATTATACTATTATTCTTTTTTATTTACAAGCATTACTTTTATTTTTTAGGGTAAATTTGATTACATTATATTATTTATCCTTTTATTTATAAGGTTGCAATAATAAAAGGAAGCTTTGTATAATACTTCCTTTTCTGAACTTATTTACATTTTATTTGGCATATCTATTCCAAGCAAATTTGCCCCACTTTTTAATACTTTTCCTACTGCATAAGTTAAATAAATTCTTGCATTCTGAATTTCAATATCTTCTCCTATAATTTTATTTTCATTATAAAAAGAACTATATGCCTTTGAAATTTCTATTAGATATCTTGATAAAATTGATGGTTCATTTTTTTCTGTTACTTGAATTAATATATCTTTAAAATTATATATCATCTTCAATATTTTTTGAGAATAGCTATCTGTTAGAATACTAACTTTTATCTCTTCTAGCTCTGGCAATTTTTCAGCTTTATCTAAAATGCTCTTTGTTCTAACATAAGTATATTGTATATAAGGTCCAGTTTCTCCTTGAAAATTTAATATTGTATCCCAATCAAAAATTTCATCTTTAACTCTACTATTTGATAAGTCATTAAATATAATTGCACCTATTCCAACTTTTTTTGCTACATCATCTTTATTTTCAAGTTGTGGATTTTTTTGTTCAATTATTTTTTTTGCTCTTTCAATAGACTCATTAAGCAAGTCTTCTAATTTTATTACATTTCCTTCTCTTGTTGACATTTTTCCTGTAGGAAGTAAAACCATTCCAAAAGAAACATGTTCTAAGCCTTTTGTATATTTTTCGTCTAATCCAAGTAGTTTAGCTACTTCAAATACTTGTTTAAAATGTAATACTTGTTCATAAGAAGTTACATACAAAGCTTTATCAAAATCATAGTTTCTTGCTCTATAAAGAATTGCTGCTAAATCTCTTGTTGCATAAGTTGTAGAAGAATTCGATTTTACTATTATACATGGCGTATTTATCCCTTCTTTTTCTAAGTCAATAATTTTTGCACCTTGTGATTCTTCTAATCTACCTGATTTTTCTAATATTTCTATTATTTCTTGCATTTTATCTGAATAAAAAGCTTCTCCATTCCAAGAATCAAATTTACTGCCTAATAAGTCATATACTTTTTTAAATTCTTGTAAACTTAAGTTTCTAAATCTTTCCCATATTTCTATACAATATTTATCGCCATCTTCTAATTTTTTAAAATTATTTCTACATTCCTTTAATACATTTTCATCTTCTTTGCATAAATTGTTTATTCTAATATATATTTTTGTTAATTCGTTTATAGGATCTTGCTCTATATTGTATTCTTTTCCCCATAGTTTATATCCTTCTATAAGCTTTCCAAATTGTGTTCCATAATCTCCTAAATGGTTAATTCCTATTGTATTATATCCTAATTTTTTATAGATATTATATAAGGCTGCTCCTATTACTGTTGAACGTAAATGTCCTATATGGAATGGTTTTGCTATATTAGGTGCTGAGTAATCTATAACTATATTCTTTCCATTTCCAATATTAGACTTTCCATAATCTTCCTTTTTATCAATCTCCTTTAGCACTTCTAAAGCTAAGCTCTCTTTTTCTATATAAAAGTTTAAGTATCCGCCTGATATTTCTACTTTTTCTATCTCTTTTATGTTTTCTATTTGTTCTTCTATTTTTACTTTTATTTCACTTGCTATAATATTTGGAGCTTTTTTTAATTCCTTTGCAAGACTAAAACATGGAAATGCATAATCTCCATTATTTGAAGCTTTTGGTATTTCTATATATTTTTCTAATTCTTCTTCATTAAGGTTAATTATTTTTGATATTTCTAGTGCAATTATTTTTTTAAAGTTTTTCATCTGTTATCTATTTCCTTCCTTTAAGCATAAATCTGGTTAGAAAAAAATTCAAATTATTTTTTAATATTTTCCCTGATTTTTTGGCTACTGATTTTTCTCTATATAATTCCAACTATCTTTACACATATCTTCTAAAGTTTTCTTAGCAGTCCATCCTAGTTCTTCTTTTGCCTTTTTAGGATCTGCATAACAACTTGCTATATCTCCTGCTCTTCTTGAAACAATTTGATAAGGTACTTTTTTTCCAGTTGAAATTTCAAAGGCTTTTACCATGTCTAATACACTATATCCTGTCCCTGTTCCTAAATTATAAATGTATAAACCTTTTTCTTCTTTGTTTATTTTTTCTAAGGCCAATACATGACCTTTTGCTAAATCAACAACATGTATATAGTCCCTCACTCCTGTACCATCTGGTGTATTATAATCATCTCCAAATACAGACAATTTCTCTAATTTTCCAGATGCTACTCTTACAATATATGGCATTAAGTTATTTGGTATTCCTTGTGGTTCTTCTCCAATAAGTCCACTTTCATGTGCACCCACAGGATTGAAATATCTTAATATGCAAATATCCCAAGTATTGTCAGATACATAAAGGTCTTTTAGTATTTGCTCTATAAATAATTTGGTTGTTCCATATGGATTTGTTGTTCCTCCTGTTTTACATTCTTCTGTTAATGGTATAATTTCTGGATCTCCATATACTGTTGCTGATGAACTGAAAATGAACTTCTTACATCCATACTTTCTCATTATATCTAATAATACTAAACATCCTGATATATTGTTTGTATAATATTCAATTGGTTTTTGTACAGATTCTCCAACTGCTTTATATCCTGCAAAGTTTAATACTGCTTCTATTTCATTTTCTTTAAATACTTTTTCTAATTCTTCTTTATTTGTATAGTCTATTTCATAAAATTTAAAATCTTTTCTTGTAATTTCTTTTATTTTTTCTAATACTTCTGGTTTGCTATTTGAAAAGTTATCAATTATTATAATTTCTTTACCAGCATTTAATAATTCTATAGCTGTATGACTTCCTATATATCCAGCTCCTCCCGGTAATAATATTGACATTTTATCTCCTACCTCCAATTTATAATATATTGTTCTTGTTGTTTGTATTTTGCAAATTCTCTTATTGCTATTAATATCTCTCTAGCATATATTTTTCCTTTATAATCATTTACACCATTTGTCTCTACTAAATATTGTAATATTGATAAATTTAAAACTTCTAATTTTAATCCATTAGTTATTTCTTTTTCACTTAATTTTTGCTTAGTTTCATCTATTTCTTGATTTGTATGTATTTCATAAAAAATAGTTTCTGTTAGTTTATTTATTTCTCTTTTTACTGTTGTATCTGGATAATTTGGATTATATGCTTTTATCTCTAAAAAAGGTTCTCCTATTTTAGAAATTGGAATTTGTATCCCTGTTTCTTCGCTAATTTCTCTTTGTAAAGCTTTTTCTTTTGTTTCTCCTTTATCAATTTTTCCACCAGGAAACAAATATGTTTTATTTGGAAATTTATTTACTAATACTTGTCCTTTCTCATTTATTATTATTGCTCTAACTTTTGTAACTTTTTTTCTATATCTTCTTCTCCTAAGTTAGTATTATTAAATACAACTGTTTTCATTTATTCTCCTTTTACTTTTTCATTATTTATATTATGAGTTTGAACTTTAATTATTTTACTATATATTTTTTAATTTTTCAATAATTTAGAGTCAATCATATTAAAAAATTATATAAAAATGTTACAATAGTTATTTACTAAACTTTAACATAAAAAGATAACTATTATAGAACAAATAAGAAAAACTCAAAGGGCTAGCGATTGTATTTATAAAAAGAAACTGACATTTCAGTTTCCTTTTATCCTTTTTATTTCTAAACCATTTTTAGTATCTTTTATTTCATAACCTTTACTATTAATTAAATCTCTCAATTCATCAGCTTTTGCCCAATCTTTATTTTTTCTTGCTTCTATTCTTGCATCTACTAAATCTTTAATTTCTTCTGAAATTTCATCTTCGATTATATTTGAATCTTTATCAATTTTTAAACCTAAAACCGAATCAAACTTTAATAGTAATTCAGCTAATTCTGGGCACTTAACTTCTTCTCTTACAACTTCCCATACAATTCCCATAGCTAAAGGCATATTCAAATCATCATTAATAGCCTTATGAAATCTATTTTCATAATCATTAATAACATTTTGTTTTATTTTATCTTTCCCTTGAAGATGTAGTTTATAACCTTGTTTTAGTCTTTCTAAAGATTTTGATGAAGAATCTATTCCTTCCCAAGTAAAATTTAATTTATTTCTATAATGGCATGAATAACTAAATAATCTGTATACAATTGGATCATATCCTCTATCTAAAAAGTCTTTTAATAAATATACATTTCCTAGACTTTTTGACATTTTTCCTCCATTAATTAGTAAATATTCTCCATGCATCCAATAATTTGCTGGTATTTTTCCACAAACTCCTTTACTCTGTGCAATTTCATTTTCGTGATGTGTAGGTATTAAATCAATTCCACCTGTATGTATATCAAATTGTTCACCTAAGTATTTTCTTCCCATAGCTGAACACTCAATATGCCAACCTGGATAACTTAGTCCCCATGGACTTTCCCATTTCATCAAGTGATTTTCTGGAGCTTTTATCCATAATGCAAAATCATATGGATTTCTTTTTTCTTTGTCTACATTTATTCGTGCACCTGCTTTTTGATTATCTAATTCTAAGTTTGTTAATATTGGATATCTGTCTAATTTAGAAATATCAAAATATATAGCTGTTGATGTTTCATATGCATACCCATTATCTACTAGTTTTTGTACAAATTCTAGCATTTCTTGTATATGTTCTGTCGCTTTACATATTATTTCTGGTTTTTCTATATTTAATAATTTTAAATCATTAAAAAATATTTTTGTATAATGTTCTGCAATTTGTAATGGAGTTTTATTTTCTTCTCTAGCAGATTTTAGCATTTTGTCTTCACCTTCATCTGCATCTGATACTAAATGTCCAACATCTGTTATATTCATTACATGTTTTAATTTATATCCATTATATCTTAAGGTTCGTCTTAATACATCTTGAAATATATTTGTTCGCATATTACCTATTGTTGCATCTTTATATACTGTTGGACCACAAGAATATATTTTTACTTCATTTTTTTCAATAGGTTTAAATAATTCTTTCTTTTTTGTTAATGTATTATAAAAATATATTTCCATTTTTAATCTCATTCCTCCCTTAAGGAATAAATATGGTTGAAAAAAATTGTAAGTATTTTTCAACCATCACTCCTTTAAGTAATATTTAAAGTTGTTTTTTATTTGTATTTGTTGTTGTATTATTTGCTGGCTTTTTATTAGGATTTGAAGTTGTGTTTGTGTTTGTTTTATTTGTATTTGTTGTTGTATTTGGTTTTGTTGCGCTAGTATTATTTTTTGGTTTTGTTGTGTTTGTATTTGTTGTTGTATTTGATGGTTTTTCTTCTCTTGGCTTTTCCTCTCTTGGTTTTTCTTCTTCTTTTTTAGTATGTATATTACATACTGATGTAACTTTTCTACCAGAAGAACTACTTGCACCAATTGTTTTCCATAAATTTAATCTTTCTTTAGGTACTGCTGCACCATAATAATTAGGTTTCTTCTTCGGACAATATTCAGTTGCAAGACTTCCTGATTCTTCACATAATAATTGTGAACCATGTCCTTCACATTTTCCTGGCATATTATCTTGAGTAAATATTTCTTGATATGTAGATGAACATCCTGTGGTTGCTAAACATCCTGTAGTCCTACATACTGTAGCAGATACTATACCATTTGGTTTTGTAAATCTAGCACCTGTTAATCCTGTATGTATATCAGTCATAACAGCATCCCATATTAAACCAGCTGGATTTCCAGCACTATATATTACTTCTTCTTTACTATCATATCCATACCATGTTGCAGCTGAATAATATGGTGTAAAACCACAAAGCCATCTATCATTATCCTTATCTGTAGTTCCAGTTTTAGCTGCTACATCCATACCAGATATAGCACAATATCTAGCTGTACCACTAGGTCCTACTACTGGTTCTTGAATAATTGTTTTTGCAATATATGCATTTTGCTCAGATATTACTCTTCTTGTTTCTTGTTTTGGTGTTAATACAACGTTTCCACTTGCATCTTCAACTTTTGTATAGAAAGTTGGAGTAATATATACACCATCATTTGCAACTGTTCCATATGCAGCTGCCATTTCTAATGGACTAACTCCTTCTGTTACACCTCCAATTGCTATTGATGTTGCTTGTTTATCTTGCTCTACTAATGATGTTATACCCATTTTTTGTAAATATTCTACAGATTTTTGTGGAGTTAGTTCTTTTACAATTTTTACTGCTGGTATATTTTGAGATGTTTCTATAAATTGTCTTATATTAACTAAACCTCTAAATTTGTTATAATTTTTAGGAGTATATCCTCCAAAGTCTGTTTTTACATCGTCATATACTGTTGCAGCTGTAATTACTTTTTCTTCTAGTGCTGGTACTACTGCTGCAATTGGTTTCATTGAAGATCCTGTTTGTCTTATCATTTGTGTTGCTCTATTCCATCCAGCTCCATTTTTTTGCCCTAATCCTCCAGCAACTCCTACTACATTTCCTGTTTTAAAGTCTATAATTGCCATTCCAGATTGTGATGTTTGTGTCTTACTTGGACTTGTAATCACATATTTTGCGTTAGCATATTCTTGTTCAAGTCTTTTTTGTATATTGTCATCAACTGTTGAATAAATTTTTAATCCACTACTATATACATAGTTTTCTGCTAATTGTCTTGATATGTTTTTTTCGTCCATTACTTGATTTATAACTTGTTCTATTACTGCATCTGTATGATATGAAAATGTAGTTGAATTTATTGATGTTCCTTTTGTAAATACTAGACCATCTTCGACTTTTTTCTTCGCTACATTATAGTCTTCTTCATTTTGTATATATCCTAACTCTTTCATTTTGCCTAATACGGTTAATGCTCTATTTTTTATCTTTTCAGAATTGTCTTTTGTTTCATCAAATGGATCATATGAATTAGGTGAATTATTTATTCCTGCCATAAATGCACATTCTGCTAAATCTAAGTCTTTTGCACTTTTATTAAAGTAATATTCTGCTCCTAGTTCAACACCATGTAAGTTTCCTGATCCAACAAATAATATATTTAAATATAATTCTAATATTTGATCTTTAGAAATCATTCTTTCTACTTGATATGCTTTTGTCCATTCTTTTACTTTTCTAAATATTCCTGCCATTCCTGATGATTCTTTATCTTTTGTTATATTTTTTACTAATTGTTGTGTTATAGTACTTCCTCCATATGAACTATTACCTAATAAAGTCTTTACTATTGCACCAGCAGTTCTTTTTAAGTCTACTCCATTATGTTTATAGTATCTTTCATCTTCTATTGCAACATATGCTTTTGGTAAATATTCTGACATATCTGCAAGTGTTATTACTTTTCTTTTTTCATCTCCACTTAAATTTGCTATTACTGCTCCATTTTTATCTACTATTACACTATTTGAAGCTCCTATTTTTAATTCGTCTTTTGTTATTTCGAATTCATCTCCAAATAGTCCAAAAAATATACCTGCTATAATTCCAGCACCAACTACACATAGTAGCAAAAATAATATTATCATTATTTTTATTACAAGTCTTATTTTTGGATGCTTTTTATTACTTTTTTTATTTTCTTTTTTATTATTTTTCATTTCAGGATTAGGATTTTTATTTAATTGCCTATCATTTTCTAATTGTTTAGTTGTATTATTTTTTTGTTGCATATTAATATTATTTCCATGTGGTCTATTATTTATATTGTTTCTGCTTGTTTGTTGTTTATTATTAATATTGCTTTTATTATTTCCTTGCTGTGGTTTGCTATTTGCAGTATTTTTGCTTCCCTGTGGTCTACCTGAATTATTTCCTTGTGGTCTACTTCCTTGATTTTTATTTTTTGGTTTAGTTCCCTGTTGTTTTTTTGGTGAATTTGTTCTATTATTTGAGTTTTGAACTTTATGTGGCTTTGCTCGATTATTTTTTCCATTATTTTCTGGCATTTAAAAACCTCCCCTTGCCAACTTTTTCTTTGACAAATTTATTATAGTATATTTTATAAAAAAAGAAAAGCTTTTCTTAAAAAAATTAAATTTTAAGTTTATATAAGTAAAACTCTTTTAGAAAAATAAAAGAGTTTTATTATAATATGTTAATTTAAATAAAACATTCTTATAGTATAATAGCAACAAAAATTCAAACAAATAAAATTTCAAATATTATAATGTTATATTTGAAGATTTTAATTCAATTATTTTAACTCCATCTTTTTTTATTTTTTTCATAATTTCTTCATAAGGTTGTTTATTATAAAGTCTTGACTCATAAATATCTTTATTATAATATTTATTATAATCTAACTCTTCAAGTTTTTCATTAAATTCTATATCATAATCACTAATGTTCAATCCATTAAATCTCTTTTTATTTATTTTTATTTTATCCTTTAAATTAATAATAATAGCTTCATCATAAATTTGATATTTATTTATCAACTCAGTTGGAAAATCAAAATTTAATACTATGTCTGATTTTATTAAACTTCTTTTTTTATTATTATTAACAATCAAAGCAATACCATCATAATCCATCATATTTTCTTCAGTCTTTTTAAACTTTTCTACATGATTTGTGACTATATTCACTCTTTTATATTTCATTACTATTTTCTTAATAATTTCTAATGCTATATCTGATAAATCATTTACTAATATTGATAATCGGAAATTTTGTTTGTCCAGATTTTTCTTTTCTATTACATAATCAACAACTTTCTCAGATAAAACAATAAAAAGTTTTTTCCCATCTAAAATCTCATAATTATAGGAATATAAATAATTAATAATTTGTTCCTGTTGCTTTATTTTTTTACTAATAACCACTGTTTTACAATTAGTTTTAGTTAGAATTTTATTTGCTTTTGTTGCTAGTTTTTTTGCTCTTTTATATGATATTTTTTTATCACCTAGTATAGGTAAAATTATTTTATCATGTTGTAATTTTACAATATTAAAAATATTTAGCCAAAAATTAGGCTTGTCACTCTCCTGAATATAATACAAAAAAATCACTTCCCATCTATTTATTTAAATATATGAAAAGCTTTTTATAATTATTCCTTACAACAAAAAAAGAGATACTTATAAAACAATATCTCTTTTTAATAAATTATTAGATACAGTACCTGTTCCAATAAATACATGCTTATTATAAATACGATAAACTCCATCTTGTCTATTTTGAGTCAAATTTACTCCATTTAAAAATAGTTCAAGTTTTTTATCAAATAAATGTATATCATAACAAGTTTTAAAAAAATCTTCAATTGTCACAATTTTACTATCTAACCATTGTTTACTTTCAAAATTCTCAGTTAACTCATCTATAGAAACACTATTATCTAAAGAAAAATCCCCTACTTTAATTCTATTTAAATTTAACATAAAACCCACAGTATCTAATTTATTCGCAATATCTTCACACAAAGTTCTAATATAGGTTCCTTTAGAGCAATTTACTGAAAATTGTACTTGTTTTTCTTCTTTATTTATATGTATCAGCTCAATATCAAAAATTTCAATATTTCTTGGTAGTATTTCTACTTTTTCACCTTTACGTGCATATTCATAAAGTTTTTTGCCCTTTACTTTAATTGCAGAATAAATAGGCGGAATTTGTTGTTGTTTTCCTAAGAAACTTTTTAAAACTTTTTCAATAATTTCATTATTTAAGGTTTTTTCATCAACTTCTTTTTCTTCAATAACTTTTCCTTCAATATCTCCAGTTTCTGTCTTTTTTCCTAATTGTAATTCAACTTCATAAGTTTTATTATGATTAATTAGATATTTTGAAATTTGTGTTCCTTTTCCTATTAATAAAGGTAATACTCCTGTTGCCATTGGATCTAAAGTCCCAGTATGCCCTACTTTTTGATTAAATATTTTTTTTACTTTATATACAATATCATGCGATGTACAAGCTTTTGGTTTATTTATTACTATAATCCCATCCATTTTTTCTCCATTTACTTAAACACTTTTTTTAGTTTATACTTAAATATTTTAAAGTAATCTTTAAATAATTAAATTTTCTGTTACAATTATAAAATAAATTATTTAAGAGCCTTTTTTACTTCCTTTAAAATTCTATCTTTTACTTGTTCAAGATTTCCTTGGATTAATGCTCCAGCAGCTCTTGGATGTCCACCTCCACCAAAAAGTAAACAAATATCAGATACATTAACATACTCGCTTGAACGTAAAGAAATTTTATAAGCATCTTCATTTTCTTTTTGCCTAACAAATATCGAAACTTCAACACCTTCAATCTCTCTACCAATTTCAACTAAGCCTTCATGATCCCCTGGCTCAGCTCCTACTTCTTCTTCGTCCTTATTATTTATATAAGTAAAAGTTACTCTTCCATCTTCCAATAATTCTAATCTATCTAAAACTCTTCTTGTTAATTCAAAATTACTTTTTGTTTTAGTTCTTAAGGTTCTTTTATATATATCAGAAGTATCTACACCTTTACGTATTAGTTCTGCAGTAAATTCAAAGGTTTCGGGTGTAATACCTCTATATTGAAATCCACCTGTATCTGTAATAATTCCTGTCATTATACATTTTCCAATATCTTTTGTTATATCAAATTCATAATATTCAAACATTCCTACTAATATCTCGCAACATGCAGGAGATACTGGATTTACAAAATTCAAATCTCCATACATCTCATTGCTACCATGATGATCTATTACTATAGTTTTTTTGGCATTTCTAAAATATTCATTATTATCAAGTCTTTTTAATGTTGCACAGTCAACAGATATTGCTAAATCATAATTTTTTATATTTGATTCTTTTTTTATTTGATTTACCTCAGGTAAAAAATCAAATAGTCTTGAATATTCTGAAATTATTACATCAGCTTTTTTCCCAATTTTATTTAACATGAGCTTTACTGCTAAACTACTTCCAATTGCATCTCCATCAGGTGATTCATGAGTTAATATAACAATTGTTTCTGCTTTTTCAATTTCTTTTAATATCTCATCTAAAGTCATTTTATTCACCTTCTTTTTTTGGCATAATATCTTTTAATATGGCATCAATTTTAGTTCCATATTCTATAGAATCATCAAATTCAAAAATTATTTCTGGTGTATTTCTTAAATTAACTCTTTTAGCTAATTCAGAACGTACAAACCCTGATGATTTTTTCAAAGCTGATAAGGTTTCTTTAATATTTTTTGAATTTAATATACTAACATATACCCTTGCATATTTTAGGTCATTTGTTACTTTTACTTTAGTTACACTAATTAACCCTGTTGCATTTGGATTTTTTAGTTCGTAACCAATAATTTGACTTAATTCTTTTTTATATTGTTCTTCAATACGACCTAATCTATTTTGATTTTCTGGCATTTTACCTCCTCCTTATCTTCCGTCTCCTTTTGATTTCTCTTTATTGTTATTTTCATACATTCTATATTGTGGTTTTACTATTGGATTTTTCTCATTTTGATTTTGTTCGTTTGCTCCTCTTATTTTTTTATAAAATTCTTTTCTTGCTTCATTTTTATTCATAATTTTAACATTCCTTTCTATATTTATTTACCTTTTAATTTCTTCCATAACATAAACTTCAATAATATCTGCTTCTTTTATATCATTATAATTTTCAATTTGAATACCACATTCAAATCCTTTTGTAACTTCTTTAACATCATCTTTAAATCTCTTTAAAGTAGCTAAATGTCCATCATGTATAACAACATTATCACGTATAACTCTTACTCCCGCATTTCTTTCAACTTTTCCTGAAAGAACATAACCTCCTGCAATAGTACCTACGTTAGAAATTTTAAATGTCTGCCTTACTTCAACATTACCTATAATTTTTTCTTCAAATTCAGGGTCTAGCATTCCTTTCATTGCTGCTTCAACATCCTCAATTGCCTGATAGATAATAGAATACTGTTTGATTTCAACTTCATCTTTTTCTGCAATTTCTTTTGCCATATTATCTGGTCTAACATTAAAAGCAATGATAATAGCATTAGAAACTTTAGCGAGAGTAACATCTGATTGATTAACTGCTCCAGCTGCACTATGAATAACTTTTACTTTTACCTCTTCATTTGATAATTTTTCAAGAGATTGTTTAACTGCTTCCACAGAACCTTGAACATCTGCTTTTACAATTAAGTTTAATACCTTTAAGTTTCCTTCTTCCATTTGTGTAAATAAGTTGTCTAAAGTAACTTTTGTTGTTGTATTTATAGATTTTTCTCTTTCTTGACGTTTTCTTCTTTCAATTAAATGTTTAGCCATTTTTTCATTTTTTACTTCATAGAAAGTATCTCCAGCTTCAGGTACATCTGTTAATCCCATAATTTCAACAGGTGTAGATGGGCCAGCAGATTTTACACTTTTACCTTTGTCATCTTTCATAGCTCTAATTCTACCAATAGAAGAACCTACAACTATTGTATCGCCTACATCTAAAGTTCCTCTTTGAACAAGCATTGTTGCAATAGCACCTTTTGATTTATCAAGACGTGCTTCTATTACTGCACCTTTTGATTGCTTATTTGGATTTGCTTTTAGCTCTAATACATCTGCTTCTAATAGTACCATTTCTAGTAATTGATCAATATTCTCTCCTTTTTTAGCTGAAATAGGTACAAATATTGTGTCTCCTCCCCATTCTTCTGGAACTAAATCATATGCCATTAATTCTTGTTTTACTTTATCAATATTGCTATCTGGTAAATCTATTTTATTTATTGCAACTATAATTGGAATTTCTGCAGATTTCGCATGATTTATAGCTTCTATTGTTTGTGGTTTTACACCATCATTTGCTGCTACAACTAATATTGCAATATCTGTTATTTGTGCACCTCTAGCACGCATTGCTGTAAAAGCTTCATGTCCTGGTGTATCTAAAAAGGTGATTTCTCTATTATTTACTTTTACCTTATATGCACCAATTGCCTGTGTTATTCCTCCTGCTTCTCCTTCTATTACATTTGTTTTTCTAATTGTATCTAATAAAGAGGTTTTACCATGATCAACGTGTCCCATTACTACTATTACTGGTGGTCTTTCTTTTAAATCTTCTTCTCTATCTTCTGAATCATCAAATAATATATCTTCTTCTGTAACAGTTTCCTTTTTGGTTGCTGTAATACCAAATTCTTGTGCAATTAAAAAGGCTGTATCAAAATCTATCTCTTGATTTATTGTTGCCATGATTCCATATCCCAATAGTTTTTTGATAACATCTGATGTTGTTTTTTTCATATCTGCCGCTAAATCTTTTACTGTTATGCTATCAGGAATTTCTATTTTTGTTAATTGGAATATTTTTTGCTTTGTTCTTTCATCTTGAATTTTATTGCCTTTTTTCTTTCCTCTTCTTCCACGTTGTGTTGTTAAATCATAATAATCTAACATTCCACCATCTTGTTCATCAAACATGTTTGATAGTTTATTTGTCTGTTTAAGGTTTTTTAGTTTTTCTTCATCAAAATCTCTTTCACCATTGCCTTTTCTTGATTTTGATTTTTTGGTTGTTTTATTTTCATTAAATTTACTATTATTTTTTTGTTTATCTATTCCTCTGTTATATTCTCTTACATTTTCTTTTTCTGTAGTTTCAACTGCCATAATGTTCTTGATATTTTTTTCTATTCCTTTTGCATCTAATGGTCTTTTATTAAATTTATCGTTATTATTGCTTCTATTATTAAAGTTATTAGTTTTATTGTTATAACTATTATTATTGTTATAGTTATTACTGTTATTATAATTATTATTGTTATAAGTATTATTATTTTTATTATAACTATTATAATTATTTTTATTATTATAATTGTTTTTATTATTGTAATTTCCAGTGTTATTTGAATTATCTCTATTACGATAATTATTATTTCTATTATTGTTGTTATTATTCCTATTACTAAACTCAGCTACTTTTGGTTTATTTTGATTGTTATTTACTTTATTATTATTTTCTGTTTTATTTTCTTTTACTTGAATTTCTATTTTTTCCACCTTTTTCTCTACAATCTCTATTTTTTCTTCTTTAGCTGGTTTGATTTCTTCTTTTACCACTTCTGCTTTTTCTTCCTTTTTATTTTCAGTTTTTAATCCAAATAACTCACTTACTGTCATTGGTTTATTTGGTTTATTTCTATAAACAATATTATAATCTTTTTTGTCTTTTCTCTCAATAAATCCTACTTTATTTTGTTTTTTCTGTTTTTCTTCTGCCTCTTGTTTTTTTTGTTCTTGTTCTTCTTCTCGTGTTATTATTACTTCTCTTCTTATAATAACTGGTGCTCTTTCTTCTTTATTTGCTTCTTTTTTCTTTTCTACTGATTGCCCCACTTTTTTATCATTTACTGGCTTATCCTTATTATTTTTTGATAGAGCATTTTCTATTTTTTTTGCTTCATCTTCTTCTACACTACTTAAATGACTTTTAGCATCTATTTTTAATTTATTTGCTACTTCTAATACTTCTTTACTGGTTAAGTCTAGCTTTTTAGCTATTTCATGTATTTTAATCTTACCCAATAATTTCACCCCCATTATTTATTTTTATTATCTCCTTTGAAAAGTTAATATCTTCTATACCTATTATTGCTTTATTATCTTTTCCTATTGCCTTGCTTAATGTTTCAATTGTTTCCTTTTCTATAATTGGTATACCATATTCTTCGCTTAATTTTTTGAATTTGTTTTTTGTTCTTTCTGAAGAATCTTCTGCAATAATTATTAATTTTACTTTTTTCTTTTTTATTTCTAACTCCACACTATCTGCTCCAAAAGCAATTTTTCGTGCTCTTGTAGCTAGACCTATTAATCCTAATATCTTGTTATTTGTCAAGAATTACACCTCTTAAACTTTCATAAATTTCTTCTGATATTTTCATATCAAATACTCTTTCTAGTCTTTTTGATTTTTTCAATTTTTCTAAGCATTTTATATCATCACAAATATATGCTCCTCTACCTTCTTGCTTTCCTGTTCTATCTATACTTATTATGTTTTCTTTATTTTTTACAATTCTAATAAATTCTTTTTTGTCTTTTTTTTCATTACATCCCATACATGTTCTTTGTGGTTGTTTTTTAATCATTTTGTTCTCCTTTCATTGTATGTTAATATTTTCGTTTTATTCTGCTTGTGTTTCGTCTTCTTCTATATTTATTTCTTCATTTTGAGCTTTCATTAACATTTCTCTAAATTGTGTTTCAGATTTAATATCAATTTTCCAGTTTGTTAATCTTGCAGCAAGTCTAGCATTTTGTCCAGATTTTCCTATAGCTAGTGAAAGTTGATTATCTGGCACTATAACTTGTGCAAATCTTTCTTCTTCTTTTATATCTACTGCTAGAATTTGTGCTGGTAATAAGGCTGATGCTATATATATTGATGGGTCTTCATTCCATTCTATAACATCTATTTTTTCTCCATTTAACTCGTTAATTACATTTTGAATTCTGACTCCTCTTTGACCAACACATGATCCTACTGGGTCTATATTTGGATCTGGCGAATATACTGCTACTTTACTTCTGTCTCCTGCATCCCTTGATACACTTTTTATTTCAATAACTCCCTCATAGATTTCTGGTATTTCAAATTCTAATAATTTTCTAACAAAATCTGGATGACTTCTTGATACTATTACATGTGGTGCTCCTTTTGCTCCTTTTTCTACATCTAATACTAATCCCTTTATTTTGTCATTTACTTCGTATTTCTCTGTTGGAATTTGTTCTTTTGTTAGCATGATTCCCTCTAGTTTTCCTAAGTCCATTACAACTATACTTCGATCTGCTTTTTGAATTATCCCTGATACTATTTCTCCTTTTCTATCGTTAAATTCAGAATATATTATTTCTCTTTCTGCTTCTCTTATTTTTTGAATTATAACTTGTTTTGCTGTTTGTGCTGCTATTCTACCAAAATTTCTTGGTACTATTTCTGTTTCTAATACATCCCCTTCTTTTAAATCTGGATTTATTTTTTGTGCTTCTTCTATTGTTATTTCTGTTTCTTTATTTTCTACTGTTTCTTTTATTTCTTTTAAGGAATATATATGTGTTGCTCCTGTTTTTTCATCCATAAGTACTTTAACATTTTCTAAAGAATCAAAGTTTCTTTTATAGGCTGTTACTAAAGCTGTTTCTATTGATTCTAATAGGTAATCTTTTTTTATTCCCCTTTCTTTTTCTAATTCCTCTAATGCTAAGATTAATTCTTTATTGTCAATAGCTGGTTCTTTTGCTTGTTTTTTCATTTTTCTTATTCCTCCTTTTACCAATTATAAACTTTTTTTATTTGTGATATATTTTTTCGCTCTATTTTTGTTCTATCTTCTAATTCTATATATTCTTCGTTATAGTTTTTTAGTTTTCCTTTAATTTCTTTTTTTCCTGTTTCATCTTTTTTAAATAGTTTTATATTTATTTCTTCTCCAAGGTTTTGTTCTAAGTGTTTGTCTTTTCTTAAAATTCTCTCAATTCCTGGTGATGATACTTCTAAGTAGTACTGTTCTTTTATATAATTTGCATCATCTAATGTATCTGTAATTATATTGTTTACTTTTTCACAATCGTTTATGTCTATTCCTTCTTGTTTATCTATAAATATTCTTAAATAGTAATTTTTTCCTTCTTTACAGTATTCCACGTCATATAGTTCGTATCCTTCTTTTTCAATTGGCTCTTTTACTAGATTTTCTACTTTTTCTTCAATACTTGCCATTTTTCCTCCTTCTAACTAAATTGTCACTTCTGTTTTTGTTTCTATAGCTCTCCTTTTTTAATGACTATTTACATAATTTAAGAGTGGGATTTGTTCCCACTCTTCTGTATTATTGTTTTATCTTTATATATTATAACCATTTTTTGGAATAAATGCAAGTTTTTTACGAAATTTTTTCAACTATTTTTGTTGTTTCTGTTTCCTCTGCTACTTCTCCTATTTTTATATTTCTAACATGATTGATTTTTTCCCATGTTGTTTCTCTTTTAAATAAACATTTAAAGTTTATTATTAACCATGAACCCATAAATAATGGATAACATAATAACCCTTTTATCATAGGTTTTATTGGTCTTCTATCTAATAACATTACTATTATTGCTGTAAATATTGGTAATAAAAATGTTGGTAATAAATATCTTAATACATTTAAAAGTAATTCTGCTTCTGTCATACCTTTTCCAGCATACATTAAAAAGTTTGTTGCTAGTAATACTAATGTTAGTATAAACATTGGTATACTTCCTATAATATATAAGAATCCATCAAAATTCATCATTGTTTTATTTTCTTTTGCAGCTATTGCTAAGTCTTTTGTGTATTCTTTTATACATTGCATATGTCCAACTGTCCATCTGCTTCTTTGTGACCAACTTTGTTTAAATCCTACTGGTTGTTCGTCATATACTATCGCATCTGTTGCCCAACCTAATTTTTTACCATTTATTATTCTCTTTAATGAAAATTCAATATCTTCTGTTAATGTTACTGTGTCCCATCCTTGTGGTTTTATTACATCAAATCTTACCATGAATCCTGTTCCATTTAGTAATGGTGATAATCCTAAATTATATCTTGCTAAATGATAAAATCTGTGCATTGTCCAATAAAAGATTGCATATCCTGCTGTTATCCAACTGTCTGTTGGATTTTTAATATCTCTATATCCTTGTACTACATCTTCTCCTTGACATAATTTTTTATTCATATTTTTTATAAAGTTTGGATCAACTATGTTGTCTGAGTCAAATACAAAAAATGCGTCATATGGAGCATCTTCTTTGATTTTTTGTTGCAAAAACCAGTCTAATGCATATCCTTTTGTTTTCTTTGAATTGTTGTATCTTTCATATACTATTGCTCCTGCTTCTTTTGCTACTTTTGCTGTGTTGTCTGTACAATTATCTGCAATTACATATATGTCATATAAATCTTTGTTATAATTTTGCTTTTTTAAACTTTCTACTAAATTTCCTACTACGGCTTCTTCATTATGTGCTGGTATTATTGCCATAAATCTGTGCTCTTTGTTTACTTTTAGTGGCTTATCTTTAATTTTTACTAATGAACATAAACTTACCATTATTTGGTATAACCAAAATATTGTTATTATCCATACTAATGCTTCTCTTATTATATATAAGTAATCCATTTTTTTACCTCACTTTTTAATAATATTTCTTTTAATATTATTATGCTACTTTTTTAATTATACTATTATTATAAAAAATATGCAACATTTTCAAAAAATTTTAATTTTTTCTTCATAATTTTGCTTATTAAATCTTGATTTTGTAGGTTGCAACACACAAAGTGTAAAAAAAATCCACTTGCAAAAGTCGAAACTTAAATTTTATTTTTATTTTATAGCAATCGCTTAAAGTTTTAATTATTTATTTGTTAATAGTTATTTAATTAAAAATAGCACGAGAAGGATTATAATTATTTATTTTTGAGTGACTCCGGGGTAACTGTTCTCAAAATTCTATAGAAAAGTTAAAAAACTTTTCTATAGAATTTTGAGAATGGGGCAACGAAAACAATAAATAATTATAATCCTTTGGGAGCGAGTAGATTTTATAAATATTAACAAATAAATAATTAAAACTTTAAGCGATTGCCATATTATTCTTGTCCTTTCTACTCCAATATGATATAATTTTCCAAAATCAAAGGAGAAAAGTTATGAAAAATCTATTTATTATATTAGTAATAAAAATACTATATCTAATTTTAAAATTATTTAGAAAAAATGGTGGAAACTTTTTAGGAAAGCTTGCCTATGACTGGAATCCCAACATATTCAAATACTTCAAAATAGAATGTCCAATAATAGCAGTAACAGCAACAAACGGAAAAACCATGACAAACAATGCAATAGTACATGTACTAAAAACTGCAAATAAAAAAGTCATAAGTAATACAGAAGGAAATAATATGGAAACAGGCATCTTATCAACTCTACTAAAATCCACAACAATAACAGGAAAAATCAAAGCAGACTATTTAGTATTTGAAGTAGATGAAGGATATATTCCAGTAGTATTCAAAGACTTAAAACTAGACACTCTAGTAATTATAGACTTTTTCCGAGATCAATTAGACAGGAATGGCGAAGTTGAAGCACTCATTTTAAGAATAAAAGATTTCTTGAAAAACTATAATGGGAACCTAGTATTAAATAATGATGACCCAAATGTTGCAAGGCTTGGAAAGGCAAACCCCGAAAATAAAAACGTATATTATTTCAGTGTAGAAAAATATAAATATGCTACAGAAGAAATTAAAGAAGCTGGAGAAGGAAAATTTTGTCCATTTTGTAATACACGAATTGAATACGAATACTATCAGTACTCACACATAGGAAAATTCAGGTGTCCAAATTGTGACTATGGAAATAATGAGATTTACAAATTAGCAACAAATGTAGAATTAAAAAATAAAACCTTTAAAGTTGATGATATTACTTATCAAATAAAATTCAGTAGTATATACAATATCTACAATTTTATGGCTATAATATCTTGTGTTAGTTTATATAATATAGACACTGAATACATAAAAAAAGCCCTATCAAATTTTATATTAAATAATGGCAGATTAGAAGAACTTTCAGTAAAAAACACACCTACAATTATCAACCTTGCAAAAAATCCAACAGGAGCAAATGTAAGTTTAAGAATATTAAATGAAGATGATGAAGAAAAAGAATTATTATTTGTTTTAAATGATAACCTAGCAGATGGATATGATGTTTCATGGATATGGGATATTAACTTTGATAATTTAAAAAATATAAAAAGAATTATAACTTCTGGCAAAAGAGCTTATGATATTGCAATAAGAATAAAAACTGCTGGATTTGATGTAAATAAAATTGAAGCTTATTTAGATTTAAAAGAAGCTATAAAAAGCTTATATAATACTAACATAAAAAAGTACGTTATTGCTAACTACACATCTTTACAACCAACAAGAAAAGAAATATTAAATTTAAATAAATAATACAAAGGAGATAATTAATGAAAGAACTAAAAATATTATATTTATATCCAGATCTTTTAGAATTATATGGAGATTATGGAAATATTCAAGTTTTACGTTATAGATTAGAAAAACGTGGTTACACAGTAGTTATTGATTCTTATTCAATTGGAGATTCTTCACCTGACTTTACAGAATATGACTTGGTTTTTGCTGGTGGACGGTGCTGATCAAGAGCAAAGTATTTTGTCAGAAGATTTGTTAAAACATAAAGATAATATTAAAAAAGCTATTGACGAAGGTGTTTTCTTTTTATTAATTTGTGGCTCATATCAGTTATTTGGTAAATATTATAAAGGTGTTGAAGGTAATATTATTCCAGGTTTAGAAGTATTTGATTATTATACAGAAGCTTCTTCTGATAGAAAAAATAGATGTATTGGAAATATTGTTATTGATGTTGATTTAAATGGTACTAAGACTAAAATAATTGGATTTGAAAATCATGGTGGACAAACTTATGGTATTAATACTCCTTTTGGTGATGTTCTTTTTGGTAACGGAAATAAGTTTGGAGATACTAAAGAAGGTTTTTTCTTAAAGAATGTTATTGCAACTTACTTACATGGTCCTCTTCTTTCTAAAAATCCTGAACTTACCGATTTTATTATTAAGTATTGCTTAGATAGAAAATATGATGAAGATATTTCTTTAGAACCTTTAGATGATAATTTTGAAAATTTGTGTAGAAGTCAATTATTGGATAGATTTTTACCTAAAACTTAATATTACAAAAAATCCAACTTTACAATATTTAAGGCTGGATTTTTTGCTATTTTAGTCTAAATAAAATCACCCCTATATAATAGAAGTGATTTTATTTTTCAAGTTTATAAATGCATTACCCTTTGTTTAATTTCTTTAGTTTTTCCTACATTCCAGAAATTTTCTCCTAAATAACCACATGTACGTCTAACAACTGTTAGCTTACTATGGTCTTTATTACCACAATTTGGGCATTCCCATTCATTATCTTTATTTATAATAATTTCTCCGTCAAATCCGCATTCATGGCAGAAATCTGATTTTGTATTAAATTCTGCATATTGAATATTGTCATAAATGAATTTAACAACTGCTTCTAAAGCATCTATATTTTTATTCATATTTGGTATTTCAATATAAGAAATTGAACCACCTGAAGATATTTTTTGGAATTCACTTTCAAAAGATAATTTATCAAAAGCATCGATTTTTTCTCTAACATCTACATGATATGAATTTGTATAATATCCCTTGTCTGTAACATCTTTAATTGTTCCAAATCTTTGCTTATCGATTCTTGCAAATTTGTAACATAAGCTTTCTGCTGGTGTTCCATATAAAGCAAATCCAATATTTGTTTCTTTTTTCCATTTATCTGTAGCATCTCTTAGATGTTTCATAACTTTTAAAGCAAATTCATGACCCTTTTCAGTTGTATGAGATTCTCCTGTCATTAATTTTGTTACTTCATATAATCCAATATATCCTAAAGACATTGTTGAATATCCACCATATAATAATTTATCTATTTTTTCTCCTTTTTTCAATCGAGAAATTGCTCCATATTGCCAGTGGATTGGGCTTATGTCTGATTTTGTTCCAAGTAAGGCATAATGTCTACACATTAAAGCTTCTTTACATAGTTCTAATCTTTCATCAAATTCTTTCCAGAAAATTTCTTCATTTCCGTCTGCTACAATTCCAATTTGTGGTAGGTTTATGCTTACTACACCTTGATTGAATCTTCCTTCAAATTTGTAGTTTCCTTCTTCATCTTTCCATGATGATAAGAAACTTCTACATCCCATTGGGCTGAATACATTTCCTTCATAATTTTCACGCATTTTTTTGGCTGATATGTAATCTGGATACATTCTTTTTGCTGAACATTTAACTGCTAATTTTGTTAGATAATCATATTCCCCACCTTTTAGACTGTTAAATTCATCTAATACATATACTAGTTTAGGAAAGGCTGGTGTTACATATACTCCTGCTTCATTTTTTATACCTTCATATCTTTGTCTTAGTACTTCTTCTATAATCATTGCGTTTTCTTTTATGTATGGATCGTCTTTTTCTAAGTGTAAAAATAATGTTACAAAAGGTGATTGTCCATTTGTTGTCATTAATGTATTTATTTGATATTGTATTGTTTGTACACCTGCTTTTAATTCTGTTTTTAGTCTTTCTTGTACCATATCTTCTATTATATCTGCTGATACTTTTGTTCCATATTTTTCTTGGAAAGTTTCTTTAAATTTATTGTAACTTTTTCTTAAGTATTTTCCTAGGTGTTTTAGGTCAACAGATTGTCCTCCATATTGATTGCTTGCTACTGCTGCTATTATTTGTGTTGTGACTGTACATGCAACTTGAAAACTTTTGGGACTTTCTATCATTTTTCCATTCATTACTGTTCCATTGTCTAACATGTCTGATATGTTTATTAAACAACAATTAAATATTGGTTGAATAAAGTAATCTGAATCGTGAAAATGTAATACTCCTTCTTCGTTTGCTTTTACTATTTTTTCTGGGAGTAATAATCTTTTTGTTAAGTCTTTTGAGACTTCTCCTGCTATGTAATCTCTTTGTGTTGATGCTAATAATATATTTTTATTTGAGTTTTCTTCTTCTAATTCTTTGTTTTCATTTCTTATTAATCCTAAAATTGATTCATCTGTTGTATTTTGTTTTCTTACTAGTGCTCTTGTGTATCTATATACTATATATCTTTTTGCAAGTTCATATTTTTGTAATTCCATTAATTGTTCTTCTATTATGTCTTGTATATCTTCTACTAACATTCTTTTTTTGCCTAGTTCTTCAATGTACAAGATTATTTGTTTAATTTCTTCTTTATTAGCTCTTTCTTTTGGTTTTACTTCTTTGTTTGCTTTTTCTATAGCTACTTTAATTTTTTCTCTATCGTAGTCTACAGCTCTTCCATCTCTTTTGATTACTTTCATTTTATTTTCCCCCTATTTATGTTTTGTATGGTCTTATTATATATTAAGATTTTTTTTATTCTGTTGCAAAAGCAACAAAAATCAAAAGATAATTTTTTCCAGTTTTATAACTTGCTTGTCTCTAACTTTTAACGTTATATTACAATTGTGTTACAAAGTTTTTCAGCTTATATTGTTGCATTTGCAACTTTTATATTGTATAATTCTATCAACCATGTATTTAAAGGGGGATTTATGAATCTTAGTTTTGATATAGAAAATTTTATTGAAACTTTTGAGAATTCTTGTAAAAAAGTTCAAATTAAAACGTTTTTAAAAAATGAAGTAATTACTACATATATAGCTAAAAGAAATCAATTTTGTATTTTGAAAAGTGGAAATGCAGATTTGGTTAGATATGATTTAAATGGAAATAGAAATATTGTCGAACATCTTTCTCAGAAAGATATTTTTGGTGAAGTTTTTTATAATATTACTACTAATAATGAATTTTTAGTTGAAGCAAAATCTAAATGTGAAGTTCTTATTTATACTTATGATGATATTCATCATAAATGTAGAAATTCTTGTAAATTTCATCAAGTTTTGTCTGAAAGTTTACCTGAGTTAATTCTAGCTAAAGTTACTAATTTAAATATGCGTATTGAGCTTTTGTCTAAAAGGTCTACTAGAGATAAACTTCTTGGCTATTTTGCTTTTCTTTCTTCAAGAAATTTAAGTAAAACTTTTAAATTGCCTTTTTCTTTAACTGATTTAGCTGATTATTTAAGTGTTGATAGAAGTGCTATGATGCGTGAATTAAAATTTTTAAGAGAAGAAAGTATTATTAAAAAGAATGGGAATAAAATTACTTTGCTTTATAAATAAAAAAACTTGCAGAATTAAAATTTTACAGTAGTTTATACAAAATTTTGATTCTGTAAGTTTTTTTTAATAATGCAAAGTTATGCTTACTTTACATTATTTAAAATATATTATACACAAATTTATTTTATAAATCTGTTCTTATTATAAATTAAGTTTTTGTTTTATCTCTTCAATATTATCAATATCAAATTTTAATTCTTCTCCTGTTTCCATATTTTTCACTTTAATAGTATTTGTAACTATTTCATCTTCACCTATAACAATAGAATATGGAATTTTTAATTTATCAGCATATTTAAATTTAGCTTTTAATTTTTTATTGTTTAAATAAATCTCTGTATTAATTCCTAAACTTCTTAACTTTGTTGCAACTGAAATAGGAACTTGTAAATCTTCTACCATTGGGATTATAATCATATCTGAAATAGACTTTTTATCAACTTGTATAAGATTTAATTCATTTAGTTTATAAAATAATCTTGTTAAACCAATTGATATTCCAACACCAGGTAATTTTTTGTCTGTATAATATTCTGCAAGATTTTCATATCTACCTCCTGAACATATACTTCCTATTTCTCTATATTTATTTAAAAAGGTTTCGTAAACTGTTCCTGTATAATAATCTAAACCTCTTGCAATTGTTAAATCAACTTTAAAATTGTCTTCTGGAATTCCAAAGTCTCTAACATATTTTACTACTTGTATTAGTTCTGTTAGCCCTTTATTAAAGTTTTCATTCTCTATTTTTAAAGCTTGTAGTTTGCTTATTTTTTCGTCTGTTGTTCCTTCTATTTCTATAAAGTTTATAATCTTTTCAATTGATTGTTTATCTACTCCTAGCTTATTTAATTCTTCTATTACTGATTCTTTCCCTATTTTTTCAATTTTATCTATAATTCTTAATATTTCTGTTGCTTGTTGTTTTTGTCCCACACTTTCAAATAGTCCATTTAATATCTTTCTGTTATTTATACAAATTGTAAAATCTTCAAATCCTAGTCCTTTAAAGATTTCATAAATGACACTTGGAAGTTCTGCATCATTAATAATATCTAATTCTTCGTCTCCAATTATATCTATATCACATTGGTAGAATTCTCTAAATCTACCTTTTTGTGTTCTTTCTCCTCTATAGACTTTTCCTATTTGGTATCTTCTAAATGGAAAACTTAAGTTTCCATGGTTTTTTGCTACGTATTTTGATAATGGTACTGTTAAGTCAAATCGTAAAGATAAGTCATTTTCTCCTTTTTTGAATCTGTAGATTTGTTTTTCTGTTTCTCCTCCTGCTTTTGCTAGTAAGACTTCGGATAGCTCTATTACTGGCGTGTCCAATGGTAAAAAGCCATATTTTTTATATGTGTTTTCTATTGTTTCTTTCATTTTGTTGAATAGGATTTGCTCTTCTGGTAATAATTCCATAAATCCTGATAGTGTTCTTGGTTCTATCTTTTTCATTTTTATCTTTCCTTTCTAATTTTATAATTTTTTATTTATATAATTTATATTATTCATTTTTAATATCATTTTTTCTTCAAGGAATAAATCTCTTTAATATAATAAATCAGGGGGATACACTCCCCCCTTTTTGAGTTTAATTATGCTTCTTTTCCTTCAGTAACCAGCTCATGGGAATCCATAAGTCTGGAATGAATAATTTTTCATTCCACTTATACCATGTACCCTTATATAGAATCTTAGCATTTTTTAAACTAATTACTACTATATGTGGGGTAAGCCCATTCCTAACATCCAAAATTCCCGACTTACAATGTATTGTAAATTTCTGTGACTTAATTATTATTTTTTTTCGTTCCCATGTAATGGTTAATTGTTTCCGTCCATTTTTGTAAATCTTTGCCTTATCATGGTTATACTTAACTATATAACCATTCTTTTTTAATTTCTCAATAAAAAGCATTATTTCCTCCTTATAAAAACAATTTTTTGCATCAATATTATTATAACATTTTTTATAGCATTTTTCAATCAAAAAATCACCATTTTTTTGGTTTTAATTCTAAATAAATAGGTTTCTCATCCTTAATACGAGTACTCAGACCATGACCTGGGTACACAATAGTATCATCAGGCAAAACAAGAAGCTTATTAACAATAGAATCCATAATATCCGCTCTATTAGAAGTAGGCAAATCAGTTCTGCCCCAAGTGCCTCTAAATAATGTATCACCTGAGAACAAGCACTTTTCAGACTCACAAAAAAGAGAACTACCACCTTTAGTATGCCCAGGAGTATGAATAACTCTAAACTCCAAATCGCCCAAATGAATCAAATCGCCATTATCAACCCTAGAATCCGCTTCAAGTTCAATATTACCTATACCAATATAAGGAGAAAGATTAATACTAGAATCATTAAGACCCTCGCTATCCTCCCTATGAATTAAAATCTTACCACCACAACGATTTTTCAAATCAGTAACACCCAAAATATGATCGCCATGACAATGAGTCAAATAAATATATTTCAAATTACCACCCAAAATATCTATCAATTCAGAAATTTTTTCTGAATCACTAGCTGGATCAACAACCATGACATCCTTCGAAGCCTCATCAAAAATTATGTAACAATTAGTAGGATCACCAATCCAAGTATTAATTTTAAGTTCTTTTAAAATCATAAATTATCTCCTTTTTTAAGACAAATGGAACTGCTCCATTTGTCTTATGTTTTTTATTAAATTTTATACCTTTTTTAATATTATCAATAAAGTAAAACTATGCTTAGTGTCTCATTACTTCATATACACTATCAATTTTTCGTATTGAGGTTTGAACTTTGTTTAGTTCTTCTAAACTTTCTACTTCTAAGGATATTTCTATTATTGCTATTCTTTCTTTAGTTGTTTTTGTATTTACTCCTAATATCTTTGCTTTTGTTGTTCCTAGTTCTTTAAGTATGTCTACTAATAATCCATTTCTATCATTTGCATGTATTTCTATTTCTGCTTGATAGGTTGTTTCTTTTTCGTTATACCATTCTACATCTATTAATCTGTTTTCTTGTGTTAATAAATCATTTATATTTACACAATCTTTTCTATGAACTGATACCCCTCTTCCTTTTGTTATATATCCAACAATTTCGTCTCCTGGTAGTGGATTACAACATTTTGATAATTTTACTAAACAATTGTCTATTCCTTTGACAACAACTCCTGAACTTGATACTTTTGTTTTTCTTTGTCTATTCTTTGCTAATTGTTGTATCTTTTCTTCTATGTTTTCTTCTTCATGTTCTTTTCTATATTCTTGTAACATTCTAGCTATTACTTTTACTGATGAGTTTGCTCCAAAACCAACTGCTGCATACATTTCTTCTAGATTTTTATATTTGTATTTTTCTAGCATTGCTTCAATGTAGGTAGTTTTAAATAAATCTTCATGTGAAAAACCTATTCTTTTTAGCTCTTTTTCTATTAGTTCTTTTCCTTTTTCAAGGTTTTCTTCCTTTTGTGCTTTTTTAAACCATGCTTTTATTTTATTTTTTGCACTTGAACTTTTTACAAATTTTAGCCAATCTCTACTTGGTCCTTTTGAATTGTCTGAGGTTATTATCTCTACTATGTCACCACTTTTTAATGGTGTAATTATTGGCATCATTTTACTATTTATTTTACATCCTGTCATATGATGACCTATTTCAGCATGTACGCTATATGCAAAATCTATTGGTGTTGCTGCACGTGGTAATACTTTTATTGCTCCTTTTGGTGTAAATACATATACCTCTTCTTCAAAGAGTTCTGTTTTTAAGGTTTCTAAAAACTCTTGTGGGTCTTGTAATTCTTTTTGCCATTCTAAAGTCTCACGTAACCATGCTAATTTATCCTCTTCTACTTTTACAACTTGCTTTTTTCCAAAATAACTTGCTTCTTTATAGGCCCAATGTGCTGCAATACCATATTCTGCTATTCTATGCATGTCCCAAGTACGTATTTGTACTTCAAAAGGTGTTCCCTTTTCTCCCAATAAAGTTGTATGTATTGATTGATACATATTTGGCTTTGGTACAGCTATATAATCTTTAAATCTACCTGGCATTGGACTATATAATTCATGTACTACCCCTAAAGCTGCATAACAATCTTTTATAGAATTTACTAGAATTCTAAGTGCAAACAAATCATAAATTTGGTCTAAAGTTTTATTGTCTCTTTTCATTTTTCTATATATACTATAAAGGTGTTTTGCTCTTCCTGTTACTTCTGCATTTATATGTTGCTTTTTTAATTCTATTCTAATATCATCCATTATTTTTTCTATAAACTTTAGTCTTTCATCTCTTTTTTTATTTATTCCTTCTACTAATTCATGATATTCTTCTGGATATAGATATTTAAAAGATAAATCCTCTAATTCCCATTTTAAAGAATACAAACCTAGACGATTTGCTAAGGGTGCATATAATTCCATTGTCTCTTTTGCATTTGCTATCTGCCTGTCTCTTTTTAAGAATTTTAGAGTTCTCATATTATGAAGTCTATCAGCTAATTTTATTAGTATTACTCTGATATCTTTTCCCATTGCTAAAAACATTTTTCTATAGTCTTCTACTTGTTGTTCTTCTATTGATGTGAACATCATATTACTTAGCTTTGTAACTCCTGCAACCATTTCTGCTATTTGTTCACCAAATTCTTTTCGTAAATCGCTATCTGTTACTGATGTGTCTTCTACTAAATCATGTAATAAAGCTGCACATATTGTTTGTTCATCTAAGCCTATATCTGCTAGTATATAAGCTACATTTAGTGGATGTATTATATATGGTTCTCCTGATTTTCTACATTGGTCTCCATGATTTGTTACTGCATAATTATATGCTTTTAGTATTATTTTACTGTCAACTCTTCTTGTATGTTCTTTTCTTTTTAAGATTATATCTTGTATTGTAACTTCTTTTTTATCCTCTTGCAATTTTATCACTTCCCCTTTAATCTTTTATACTAATTAAATAGCTTTCATAATATCTCTCATATTTATTTGCATGCTATTTACACCATTGAAACTATTAATTTCTAATACACCTACAACATCAACTTTATCACCAATACGATAATCTTCTGCTAAATATCCTATATTAAACCCTATTGCATTTATTATATTGTTGTTATCTTTTAGAGTTAGTTTTAAATGCTTTCCTTCTGATAAGGCTCTTATTGAATCAATTTTTAAGTTTTTAAATACAAATACTGGCATTTTGTTTGCTTCTCCAAAAGGCTCTAACATTTTTAGACTTTCAACCATGTCTTTATTTATATCATTTAAATCTATTTTAGCATCTATATTTATAATTGGCATGATTTCTTCTATATGTTCTTGTTCAGCAATCTCTTCAAACTTTTCTCTAAATTTCTGTAACTGTTCTTCTTTAACTGTTATCCCCACAGCCATACTATGTCCACCAAATTTTTCTATTAAATCTTGACATTTCATAAGTGCATCGTGTAAGTCAAAGCCAGGTATACTTCTACCTGAACCTTTTCCAAGGTTATCTCCTTCAAAGCTTAGTAAAATACTTGGTTTAAAATACATTTCTGTAATTTTAGATGATACAATTCCTATTACTCCATGATGCCAGTCTTTTCCACCAAGTATTATTGCTTTATTTTGTTCTAAATTTTCTTTTTCAATTTTTTCTATAACTTCTTTTGTTATCTTTTTTTCTATCTCTTGTCTTAAAATATTATATTGATTTAATTTCTGAGTTAAGTTGCTAACTTCATTTCTATTTTTTGATAAAAATAATTGTAAAGCTTCTTCTGTATGTCCCATTCTTCCACATGCATTGATTCTTGGTGCAACTCCAAAGGATATTGTACTTGAATCTATTTTTGTATATCCTGATGAATTTATTATTGATTGTAATCCAATATTTTTTGTTTGTTGTACTAATTTTAAACCTAGTTTTGCTATTACTCTATTTTCATCAACTAATGGTACAATGTCTGATATTGTACCTATACATACTATATCCAAATATTTCAAATATGCTTCTTCTTTTAATTCTAATTTTATTCCTAAGGCTTGTATTAATTTAAATACTACTCCTACTCCTGCTAACTCTCTAAAGGGATATTTACTATTTTTTCTTTTGTTATCTATTATTGCTAAAGCTTTTGGAAGTTCGTTTCCAGGCTCATGGTGATCTGTTACTATTGTTTCTAGTCCTAAACTATTTGCATATTCTATTTCTTCTATTCCAGATATACCACAGTCAACTGTAATCATTAGCTGACATCCTTCTTGTTTTATTTTTTCTATTGCTTGTTTATTAAGTCCATATCCTTCATTTAATCTATTTGGTATATAAGTAGCAGTTTCTAATCCTATGTCTTGTAAAAAGCTTTTTAATACTGTTATACTTGTTATTCCATCTACATCATAATCTCCATATATTGTTACTTTTTCTTTATTTTTTAAAGCTTTTAGTATTCTTTGTACTGCGATTTCCATGTCTGTTATTAAATATGGATCGTAAAAATCATTTCTTGTTGGTTGTAAAAATAATTTTATATCTTGTGTATTTACTATGTTTCTGTTTACTAATATTGTAGCTAATAATTTGTTTAATCCATATTCTTTTTGTATTTTATCTATTTGTTTTTCATCTGTTTCATATATCTGCCACTTTTTGTTCATTTTTTTCTCCCATTTTAATTTTTTTATATTGTATAACATATTATTATTTTTTTAAAGGGTTTTTTACATTTTTTTACCTTAATTATAAATAACAACGTTACAGTTCAGTATATTGTTGTTGACCTAAGCTACCTAAGCCCTACAAATCTTGATTTTTTAGTGAGAATTTATTTTATATAAAGGAAGAAAATATCTAAAATATTTATGAAATTTCGAATGCAACTGGAAAATATTTAGAAATTATTATCATATAAAATGAGGGATGTTCAAGGCAAAACTACACTATTATCCATTTCTCATAAAT
>CAQPRV010000024.1 GCA_948857205.1 uncultured Clostridia bacterium | reverse complement strand
TACATATCTGATTTTGTCATGATTAAAATTGATTATTTATATAAAATAATTTAATAAAAAGATATAAAATTATAAAAATGAGATTTAAGTTAAAATTATAACTCAAATCTCATTTTTTGTTGGGACTTTTTTTACAGCCCCTTTAATAAAATATAATGTTATTTATTTACTGTATTTGCATCTTCTTGTGAAATATAGCCATATTCTACCATTTTATTTAATACATGTTTTTGCCTTTTTTTTGCAAGTTCTGGATTTACTGTTGGAGCATAAACTGAAGGTGCATTAGGCACACCAGCCAACATCGAAGCTTCATCCAAGTTTAATTCTTTAGGTTCTTTATTGTAATATCCTTTACTAGCATCATAAATACCATAATATCCATCACCGAAATAAGATGTATTTACATACAAAGTTAGGATTTCATTTTTTTTATAGTTTTTTTCTAAGTCAAAAGCAGCAAAAAGTTCACCAAGTTTTCTAAGTACAGTTCTATCTTGATTAAACACAACATTTTTAGCCACCTGTTGAGTTATAGTACTTCCACCTTCATCAAATTCTTTATCACGTATATTAGTGTAAAAGGCTCTCATTAATGCAATAAAATCAATTGGACCATGGTCATAATATCTGTGATCTTCTACTGCTACTACTGCATGTAAATAATTTGAAGGAAGCTGATCATATGCAGTATAGTTAGCTTTTTTTTGTATTTCATCAACTCTAGAGATTAAAGGCTTTTCCTTAAGTTTGTTTGAGTAATAACCAAATCCAACTAGAAATGCAAAACTTGCTACTATAAGCATTAATATAAGTATAATTATTATTAATTTAAATATAATTTTTTTCATTTTTACCTCTATATATTTTTTTCTTTATTATATAACAAAATATATATTAATTAAAGGTTATTAATAAATATTTAATAAATTAAAGATAAATATAAAAATAAAAAAAACTCTATACAAAAAAAAAAATAGTTATATAATATAAAAAAATTTGAAGTATAAATATATTTCAGATTTATTAATAATGAAATGCAAGTCTGTTAAAAATAAAACATACACTTAAATAGCAGATTGTAATCGAAGGGATTGAGAAAAAATGAATTTAAAAGAAATTTTATTAGGATTAGAAGGCTTAAAAGCAAAAGGAAATCTAGACGTAGAAATAAAAGGAATAAAGATGAATTCTAAAGAAATAAAAGAAGGAGACTTATTTATAGCAATAAAGGGATTTTCAGTAGATGGTCATAAATACATTGAAAATGCAATAGAAAATGGAGCAATAGCAATAATTATAGAAGAAGGTTTTGACTTAAAAACAATAAGTATTCCAGAAAACATAACAGTAATACAAACACAAAATTCAAGAGAAGCTTTAGCAATATGTTCAGCAAATTATTATGAAAACCCATCACAAAGATTCAAATTAATAGGAGTAACAGGAACAAAAGGAAAAACAACAACAACCTTTATGATAAAAAAGATTTTAGAAAAAGCAGGGAAAAAAGTTGGGCTAATAGGAACTATAGCAACCTATATAAATGATAAAAAAATAAAAGACAGTGATAGAACAACACCAGAAAGTTTAGAATTACAACAAACCTTTGCAGAAATGGTAAAAGAAGGTGTAGAAGTTGTTGTAATGGAAGTATCATCACAAAGTCTAAAATTACATAGAGTTGATGGATGTGCCTTTGATATAGTATTATTTACAAATTTTTCAGAAGATCATATAAGTCCAAACGAGCATCCAGACATGGAAGACTATTTCAATTCAAAATTAAAATTATTCAAAATGTGTAAAACAGGAATAGTAAATGTAGATGATTTACATGGAGCTAAAATTCCAAATTTATTTCCAGATAACAATATAACAACTTATGGAATTGACAATTTTGCAAATATGTTAGCAAAAGACATAACAATTACAAATTCTTATGTTGACTTTCGTGTTAAAATAACAGACAGAAATGAAAGAGTAAAGACTTGTATACCAGGTAGATTTAGTGTATACAATTCACTAGCAGCTATTTGTGTTGCACAAAAATTTGGTGTATCACCAGAGGCAGTAAAAGAAGCCTTAGAAGAAGTAAGAGTACCAGGAAGATCTGAATTAGTAGATAACAAATTTGAAATACCAATTATGATAGACTATGCACATTCACCAGAAAGCTTACAAAGTATATTACAAGCAGTAAAAAGTTATACAAGAGGAAGAGTAATATCAGTATTTGGATGTGGTGGAGATAGAGATACAAGCAAAAGAGCAATAATGGGAGAAATATCTGGAAAAATAGCAGATTATACTTTTATTACATCAGATAATCCTCGTACAGAAGATCCGCAAAAAATAGTAAATCAAATTGAAGAAGGAATAAAAAAGACAAAAGGGAAATATATAGTTATTGTAGATAGAATAGAAGCAATAAAAGAAGCAATAAAAATGGCAACAAAAAGAGATATAGTAGTTTTAGCTGGAAAAGGTCATGAACCATATCAAGAAATAAATGGGGTAAAGCATCCATTTGACGAAAGAATTATAGTAAAAGAATTAATAGAAGAAATAGAAAACGAAAAAGGAAAAAAGAAAAAATAAATGTAAAGTAAGAAAGGTTTGATAAATTTGGGATTTCAAACAACATTATTAATCATATCTTTTATAATGTCAATTATTCTTGGAATAATTATTATACCAATATTAAAAAAATTAAAGGTAGGTCAAATAGAAAGAGATGATGGACCACAATCACACTTAAAAAAGCAAGGAACTCCAACAATGGGAGGAATTATCATGATAATTTCAATGATTATTATGATAACAATAGTAGACATATATTTTATTATAAAAGGACAAAATGAAATAGCAAACAAGCTATTTCCTATTTTGTTGTTAACCATAGGTTTTGGGCTAATAGGTTTTATCGATGATTTTAAAAAATTAGTACTAAAAAATACAAAAGGCTTAAAACCAGCCTATAAAATGTTAGGTTTACTAATAATATCAGTTGCATATGTAGTATATTTAGTATATGGACTACAATTAGGAACAGAAACCTTTATACCTTTTATAAAGCAAACAGTACTAATACCAGTATATGTATACATTCCCTTTGCCATAATTGTTATTTTAGCAACAACAAATGCAATTAACTTAACTGATGGTATTGATGGTCTTTCTTCAAGTGTAAGTTCAATAATTATAACATGCTTAACAATTATAGGAATACTATATCAAGTAGATGAAATTGGAATATTTGGAAGTGTAATAGTAGGTGTAATATTAGGATTTTTAATGTTTAATCTTCACCCAGCAAAGGTATTTATGGGTGATACTGGTTCCTTATTATTAGGAGGGGTAATTTCTGCAATGGCGTTATATTTAAAAATGCCACTATTACTAATAATTATAGCACTTATACCTGTGTTAGAAACTTTATCTGTTATAATTCAAGTAGCATATTTTAAGAAAACTGGTAATAGAATATTTAAAATGGCTCCTTTACATCACCATTTTGAATTATCAGGATGGAAAGAAAGTAAAGTGGTTATTATATTTAGCTTAATAACTCTAGCACTATGCGTAATAGGGCTTAAAGCAGTTTAAATTAACCATTATGAAAGGAAAATACAATGAAAAAAAGGAGAAAAGAAAAAAGTTTTTCAAGTTTTCTAAATAATCCAATCGATTTTACCTTGTTAATTACAATATTGCTGTTATTATCAATTGGACTAATAATGTTATTATCTGCAAGTTCGCCATCTGCATTATCAGAAAGTGGAAATAGCTATTCATATTTTTCAAAACAATTGTTATTTGCTCTACTAGGAATTTGTGCAATGTTATTTATATCAAAGATAGATTATAGATTTTATCAAAAATTTTACAAACATTCATGGATATTAGCTTTTGTATTATTAGCCTTAGTATTAGTAATAGGAAAAAAAATAAATGGAGCAAGAAGATGGATATTTGTTACAGAAACCTTATCAGTTCAACCATCTGAATTGGTAAAATTCTTAATGATTGTTTTTTATGCTGGAATATTAGTAAAAAATAGAGACACTTTAGATAAATACTTTAAAGGATTTGCAAAAAATATATTTTTATTGGCACCAATTATTGGATTATTACTATTAGAACCACACTTTAGTGCATCAATAGTAATACTAGGAATTTGTAGTATAATGATGATAATGGCTGGATGTAAATTTAAACATTTTTTATTGACAGGAGGAGTTCTAGGAATACCAGCCTTAATATTTTTAATAATTAAAGAACCATATAGATTGAAAAGAGTAGTAACCTTTTTAGATCCTTGGAAATATGCAACAGATGAAGGATGGCAAGTTATACAAAGTTTATATGCGATTGGTTCAGGAGGGCTATTTGGAGTAGGATTAGGAGAAAGTAAACAGAAATTTTTATATATTCCAGAGCCACATAATGACTTTATATTTTCAATATTAGGAGAAGAATTAGGATTTATAGGATGTGCAGTTGTACTAATACTATTTGCAATATTTATATGGAGAGGAGTTTTAATAGCAATGAGAGCACCAGATATGTTTGGAAGTTTAGTTGCTATTGGAATCACATCTTTAGTAGCGATACAAGTAATAATAAATGTAGCAGTTGTTACATCATCAATGCCAGCAACAGGAATGCCTTTACCATTTTTCAGTTATCGGAGGAACAGCTTTATTTATAATACTATGTGAAATGGGAGTTTTGCTGAATATATCACGAGCAACTGCCAAAGGATGATTTTTGGGACAGAGGAAAAAATCATCCTTTACTAAAATATTTTATATAATAGGAAAGTCATACTTTCCTATTGTATAAAAGCTATAATCGCTAGCCCTTTGAGATTTTCTCCTTACAGTCGAAAACTCAAATCGGGCGAGAACAAATTAAATAAAATCTTTGAT
>CAQPRV010000023.1 GCA_948857205.1 uncultured Clostridia bacterium | reverse complement strand
TTCTACTGGATTTTTTCTAGGTCTTCCTCTTCTACGTTTTACTGGTTCTACTATCTCGTTTTGTTTTTCAGTTTGTTGAGTAGTATTATTAATTTGTTCATTTGTATTTTGTTCTTCTATTGGATTTTCTTCTATTGGTGTTTTTTGTACGTTTTGTTCTTTCGGTATAATAGTGTTTTGAATAGTATTTGTTATATTTTGTTGTTTATTTGTTTGTTCTGTTTGAGCATTTATTGATTTTTTTCTTGATAATTTTCTGCTTCCTTGTATATTAACAGATGATGGTATTACTATTGGTTCTGAAATTGGTTTTTCATTTGATGCTTGTTTTAATAATGTTTCAGTTGGTCCTGTTTTTTCTTCTTTTGCATACCTTAAGCTATTTGATACACTATTGTTAAATGACATTATTTGTTGATATTTTGATGACTTTTCTTCCAATACTGCTCGTACATTTATTGGTAAAAATTTTGTTATTATTCTTAATTGTGTATCATTATATTGTGCAGCAATATTATTGAAACTATCAATATATTTTTCTTCATTATTTCCTAATCTTTTATAATGTGCTACAATGTTTTGTATTTCCATTTCGCTTACATCATTTTCGTTTTCTGCTTGATAATTTACATCATCAGAATCTATTTTATAATATATTTTTGCTTCTTTTTTTGAACGTGGCTTATATATAAGTTTACATACTTCATCAAAACTTCTATCATTTCCTATTAAAGCATCATATATCCCTATACCAAATAGTTTTACTAATATTGGTTCAGATTTCGTTCTCCTGTCTGAACATATTAATATTATTGGAATGTCATTTCCTCTTACATTTGATGCTTCATCACTAATACTGTCTAATTTTTCAAAAATAAACTTATCTATTTGTTCATACTGTGTACTTGCAAATGTTTCTAAGTCCTCACTTATCACTACCCTATCATATGTTTTGTCTTTTTGTAATTCTTTTAGTATTGCATTAAAGTAATACACATTTTTAAAAGAAATTATCTCTTTATACTCCTTTTGATATTTTTTTACAATTTGTTCTGATATTTCCTCATTACTTACAGCAAATAAAACTTTCATTTGTTACCCCCTTCCAAATTTTACAAACACTGCAAATGCTAGTGGTAATATTTGGCATATAATTAATAATGTTACAAATGTTACAATTAACGCCATACCTTTTTCTAAAGTATCTAATCTTCTAATACCTATAATGTATTGGTGAATTGCTCCATATGCGATTCCTAAAAAGCATAATGGAATACTATATATTCTAACTATATTTAAAATGTATGCTACTGTTCCATATGCATCTGAACCATATTTAATTTTATAATCATCAAGAGATTTAGCATTATTATCTTTTATTTCTACTAACTTGCTTTCAGTTGTTTCATCTATTGCTTTTTCTTCTGCATATGTTGTAGTTGTTCCCAAAAATATTGCTATTACTATTGCTATTATCATAACTATAGTTATTGATTTTTTCATCTATTATGCCCCTTTCTCAATTCTCCCTTTGGTAATATTTTCTAATTATGATTATACTTTTACATCATACAATAAATTATTAAAAATAGCAAGACGTTTTTATAATTTATTGTATAAATATTTCATATAATTATATACTTTGTTAGACCATTGTTTATCAGAAGCATATTTATTATTTAAATCTTTTAAAGTTGAACCACTATAATATGTTCCTATAGCTTTTTCATTTTTATAAATGCTTGTCCCCTTTTGATTAATATAATATTTTACTAATACTCTTGCTAATAAATCAATACTTTCTGAATAATTTGAAAAAGTATATGCTCCATTATATGGATTTGAGTCATATGCACCATATCCAAATAAATTCTTTTTATTTATTGCAATTTTTGATGTTCCCCAAGCACTTTCATGTATTCCTATTGATGCTACAAATATTCCATTTATATTATATTGTTTTTCTATATAATAAAAATATTCAGCATTTTGTTCAAATATTTTATTTTTATCTTTCGAATCTTTTAAAACTTTCTTAAATTGCTCTATGTTTAGTCCACTTGGTTTATTTAATTGAATATTAAAATTCAAGTTGGAAATTAATTCCTCTTTTGTTTTTATTTTATTATTTTTTGTTCCTTCTGTTTTATTTTCAGTTATTGTAGAGTCACATTTTACATATCCTATAATATCTTTATATGATATTTTATACCAATCTTTATGTATTTCTAATAATTTTAGCTTTTCTTTTCTTTCTAAAGTTGCTAATTTAATTGAATTTTCATTACTTTCACTCATTACTGGTAATCTGTCTGAAGTTACAAATAATGTATCTCCGACTTTCGCTTTGTAAAAAACACTATTACCTGTTCCTATTTCTATAATTTTATCTATAGATGATTTTGTAATTTTAATTGATATTTGTTCTTCATTTATTAAATTGTCATTCTCATATATTTTTTTACTTATTATTTCCTGCTTTCCCTTTCTTCCCTCTTGTATTACTTGAATATGGTCTTTTGGTAAGTTAGGATTATTAATATATTTTGTAATGTATTCTAATTCTACTTCATTTTTAATATAAATTTCTTTACTTTTACTTTCCTCTACTTTCGGTAAAAATTTTTCTATTTTTATTTTCTCCGCTTTACTTATTTTTATTTCTTTTATATTTAAATCTTCTGTTGCAAATACTTTATTTTTCAAAAAATATTTGTCATAAAGTATTATTATATATAATATAATAGTAATAAAAACTATAAAATATAAGATATTTTTTAATTCATTTTTTGTACATTTTTTCTTTTTTTCTTTTGCTTTCATAAACTCACCTATTTTATTTTACCTTTTCGGCATTTTTTTGTCAATTTAAATATTTTTGTATAGATTTATGCTTGCTTTTGCATAAAAATTATAATATGATATAAAAACATAAAGGAGACAAAATTATGAACATAAAAAAAATAATTATAACAATAGTATCTGTTATATTATTAATAATATTATTATCACTTACTTATAATGTCCTTAATAGATATATATTAAAAACAAACTTTGAAAATGAAATCTTATCTTTTGCAAACAAAAATCAAGAAACAATATTCGAAATAAACAAAATAACGTTTTTTAGTAGCGCAAATGCAAAAAATAAAAACATATCTGCAAATAGTTATACAATAGAAAATTTATATCAATATACAGATATTGCATTTTTCATAATTAACAATAAAGAAGAAAAGACATTAGAAAATACTTTTAAAAAAGTCTCTATAGAAAATATAAAAATTAATAATAGACCAATTGAAGGAAATCCACAATTATACTTTAAAAGTATTAATCACTTTTCAAAAAGTGAAATAATAGATACAAACCTAATACAAAATAAATTAGAATTTAAAATAACATCAGAAGATAAAACTGATTTAGAAGCACCAACCTTATATAATAATTTAGCAAATCCAATAACTCTAAGTTATCTAAATCAAAATATAAAAACTGATTACACTTTAACAGACACATCTTCAGCAATAACTTATGATGGCACTCTACTAAAAAAATGCAATATTTTATTAAATAATCTGTATTGCAATTTATCTTTTGACATTTTTATTACAAATAATTTAGAACAAAAATTTAAAAGTACTATATTTATAGATATACCATTAGAAAACGAAAACAAAACAATATATGATGGAAATATTAATTTAAAAAAAGAAGTAAATTATAAATTTTATAGATATGAATAGAAGGAGGGTTTAATGAATAGATATACTACAATTGCAGAACAATTGAAAAAAAAATATCATAAAACAGAAGAAGTAAATAATTTTAAACAAATGTTATATCGCTCAGCTGACATATATCGTTCTAGAACTGCATTTAAAGTAAAAGATTCAAATAATAATATAATTTCAATTACATATGAAGATTTCAAGAAAGATATAATATATTTAGGGACAAGTTTAATTAATAAAGGTTTTGCTAATAAAAAAATAGCAGTTATAGGAAAAAATAGTTATAATTGGTGTGTTTCATATTTAGCTGCAAGTATTGTTGGAATTGTAGTTCCTATTGACAAAGAGTTACATACAGATGATGTTATTAATTTTATGAATGTATCTGAATCAAATTGTATATTAGGTGATCAAAAAAATTTAGCCTCAATAATACAATCTAAAGATAAATTAGATAATAAAGACACCTATTTTATTTCCTTTAGTAATGAAACAAAAAATAATTCTAACATTTCATTTATTAAACAAGAAGGTAAAAAATTATATGAAAATGGATTAACTGATTTTGATAATATTGAAATTAATCCTGATGAACTTAGAATTTTGTTATTTACATCTGGAACTACTGGAAATGCAAAAGGTGTATGTTTATCTCAAAGAAATATATGTTCAAATTTATTATCAACATATGGAATTGTAAAAGTAAAAAGAAGTGATTTGTTCTTTTCTGTTTTGCCTTTACATCATACATATGAATGTACACTTGGTTTTCTACTCCCAATATATAGTGGCGCAAGTATTGCACACTGTGAAGGATTAAGATATATCACACAAAATATGTCAGAATATCATCCATCTGTTATTTTATGTGTTCCATTATTATTGGAAAAATTGCATAAAAATATTGTAAAAAATATGAATAAATCTTTACCTGACAAATTTAAAAAGGAAAATGAAAATCCATTTTCAGCTTTACCTTTTTATCTTAAAAAAATTGTAAAAAATAAAGTAAAAAATACACTTGGTGGTAGGCTTCGTGTTTTTATAGTTGGTGCAGCTGCTACAAACCCTAATATAATTTCAGATTTTAGAGATTTAAAATTAAATTCTTTACAAGGCTATGGTTTAACAGAATGTTCTCCTCTAGTTTCAGGAAATACTGATTTTTTCCAAAAAGATGATAGTGCTGGATTACCAATTCCTAATGTAGAATATAAAATAGAAAATCCAGATTCTGAAGGTGTTGGAGAAATTATTGTTAAAGGACCAAATGTTATGCTTGGCTATTATAAAAATGATGAAGATACAAAAAAAGTTTTAAAAGATGGTTGGTTTCATACTGGTGACTTGGGTAAAGTCGATGAAAATGGTTATTTATATATTACTGGAAGATGTAAAAGTGTTATTGTAACAAAAAATGGAAAAAATATATATCCTGAAGAAGTTGAATATTATTTAAATGATAATCCTTTAATTTCCGAATCACTTGTCCTTGGCATTCATAAAGAAAACGATGATGAAACCTATATAAATGCTCAAATTTATCCAAATATTGAAGCTATTACTGATTACTTAAAGGGTAGTGTACCTACTAAAGAAGAAATTAAAAAAATTATTTCTGATGTTGTTAGCAGTGTTAATAAAAAGCTTCCTAATTATAAACATATTAAGGGATTTGATATTAGAGATAATGAATTTGAAAAAACTACAACTCAAAAAATAAAACGCTATGGAAATAATACAAAAACTAAATAGAACAAATAAGAAAATCAAAGATTTTCTTTAATTTGTTCTTGCCCGATTTGAGTTTTCGACTGTAAGGAGAAAATCTCAAAGGGCTAGCGATTGTAGCTTTTATACAATAGGAAAGTATAACTTTCCTATTGTATAATAAAAATGCCAAAATTGATTGTTCATCTTGGCATTTTCATTTTATTTTGAATTATTAGTTTCAGCCCATCTTAACATTTTTATGTCTTTATATTTTTTTAACACTTCTTTATATTTATCATATTCTTCTTCCCATAATGTGTTTGGTACTTTATCAAAAGCTATAAATATCTTTTCTGCTTCTGATAAATATATTACTTGCTCTTGTGCTGACATATTTTCATATTGCTTTGCAAATTTATATAATTTGTCTAACATTTGGTTTGCATCTATAAAGGACCAAAAATCTTTAACTTTCATTCCAAATAACTTTATTTGAAATACTGAATATGCTACCAAAGCAAATATCATGAATATTAGTATATATATTAATATTAATAGAGTCATTTCTTCCCCCTCTTCTTTTTTCACCTTTGTACTACTTTATTATACCATATAAGACATTTTTTAGCAAATTTTTTAAGTCATTTGCAGTAATAACGAATAAAAAATTTTTTCTTAGAGAATAGGTACTTTTGAGATTGTTTTTCAGTACATTCTTCGCAATCCAGCATTTTCAACGCTTTTAGCCTTCTCTTTTTTATTCAAAATAGCTCAAAAAGTCCCTA
>CAQPRV010000022.1 GCA_948857205.1 uncultured Clostridia bacterium | reverse complement strand
GCAGCCGGTAGTAATAATTGGCCTTTGTTATACCATTACGGGAACACCATTCGATGACACTCATTCCTTCGGCACGGTTTTGGCAGTCCCTGATTTGTTCTGCCCATTCCCTGAGGCGGCACTGCTGCGCAGCCAGGCTTGATTCTGAAACCATAGACTATAACCTCCTAGCAGTCTGAAAAGTTTAGTGCTTAACTTTTCAGACCATATTTAAAGACTTGGTCTATTGTCTCATATTTGTCAGGTTTGGTCTAGGTACATGCTATCCACCGTTTACTAACAATCTCTTGCTTCGTTTTGCAATACGCGAATACAAAAGACTTCAAACTGATTTTTTATAGTATCCTCTAGATACGTAGAAATTTTCATAAAATTCACCTCCTCTCCGATACTGGAAAGTTGGTGATTAGCTCCTATATACCATTCACGAATTTTTCTACCTGAATAATCTAATTTTATTTTATAAAAAATACAAAATTAAAGACGTTTATCCACTATGGACAAACGTCTTTAAAATATTATAAATTAATTAATAAAATCATCCATTATTGATTGTGCAATAATTTTTCACATATCCCATTACCAATGAAATGGCTACAAGTATGTATGCAACTACTAATGGAGAAACAACATCAATATTTTTGCTCCAGTAAAAGTAGCAGTTTAAAATAAATACTATAATTGCTCTTAACCTTGTTTTTTTTATAAAGTTTCTTCTCAGAATATTCTAGTCTACGATTATTATTCTCTATTGGTGATAAGATTAATATAACTAATAGGCTACATACTTGAAGAATAAAACAGTCAACATTGTAATTAATTATATATTTCATATACATAAGACAAATTACTACTGTAATAAAAGAAACAATATAACATTTTTTTTGTGAATTAGCATGATATCCACCAGCATAGCGTCTTAGAGAGCAAAAGGCAAAAAGAAACAACATACTTTGATAGGCTATATTAAAAAAAATTCCAAGGACAAAAACAACCGCAGTACTAGCAAAGATAATCTTTCCTCTTTCTATCCCATATTTAATAATTTCTCTTTGTTCCTTTTCGGATAAATGTTCTTGTATCATGTCTTAAGGTCTCCTCAATTTTTTTACAGACTTAGGAAGTCGAGGTTGATATGATATACATGCACAGGTAGCATTCGCGTCTGCAGTTGCTATTTTAATCGCTATTTTCTCCAATAATTTTTTATAGATACTTTTATTTTTCTTCATAAACTTTACTCCTTCTTTAAATAATTTTTTACCTCTACATAGTAGTATCAATATAGTGATGTTGTTCAATTCTCAAAAAATAATAACATTTTTATTCTCCATTTTTTTAATTTGGCGAAATTCATATATTTTACGGCGAAATTAAATATATTTGTTCTATCAATAATTTATTGCAATCTTTACTTAATGATAAACTATAATGTTTTGCCAAAATAAAGCACCCCCGACTTATATATGATATATTCTACTGTGAAAAGTAAAATAAACACAATTATCTGTTCTATAAATATTGCCATAGCAAATTGTCTTACATATATTTGTGAGAAAACTATTCCCAATACTCCACCGAATATTGATGGAACAAGCGTTTGAAATATCATTCTTTTTCTTGTTTCAAATTTTATTCTTTTTTCTTCAATGGATATTAAATTTAGAAGTTCTACATTCCTATCCCACTTTTCTTTTTCAGCCAAAATCCTCAAAATTTGAAATGTAATGAGACAAATTAATAAAACAAAATCAACTAGAAAAGTAAATACTATTAAAACCTTTCGTTGCGCTTTCTGAAAGTTCATTCCTGTTTCTTTAATCAATAGATTTTCCATTGTTATATTATCAATCATCTTATTAATCAAAGAATCCCTACAGGTATTTTTATTTATAAGGATTTTACTTTTTTCTTTATTATTATCAAATGCAACCCTTTTATAATCTGCATCATTTAAGATAAATGTTCTAATATCTTGTTCCGATAGATTAAATACAATATTCCATATTTCACTCACCAAATTTACTTGATACAATGATCCACATTTAAATTGAATTTCCCCCAAAGGCAGAAAACTCCACTCTGCCCCATTCATTTCTGTCATAATCATAACAGAATCTTTGTTTACTTGGCTCAGTAATGCTGCTTGTCCCTCTTTCAAATTTAGATTTTGATTAGTAAGCTTATAATAATCATCTTCTTTTAAGATAAGTATTGGAAAATCGTACTCATCATCTGTCCACCTTATATATCCATCCATATAATTGATATTATATACTATTGCACCATCACTTTCTAACTGCTTCAAATATGGATCAATCTCTTTTTTTTCCAGACTATTAATATCAAATACTATATCAAAAGGTTTATCATATTCAAGTGCTGATTTTGATATATAAGTACTACTATTTAAAACAATAGTAACTATAAATATACAAAGAAAAGAAGCGGACATAACACTACTAAACACTACAGTAAATATTCCTTTTTCACGTCTAAGGTACTCTATAAATAAAATTTTATTAAACTTAATTTCTTTTTTATTAAGGTTGCCTGCCACAAAACATTTAGCTAATAAATATATACAAACTAACTCTGATATAACCGGGAGCGACCATACATTTGAAGTGATAAGAATATTATGTTTTTTTAAACAAATTGTTAGCCAAAATCCTGTTCCTAACAGTATTATTACTCCCAAAATATATACAACAAAAAAAATTATCAACTACGCTCATCTTTATTGAACATATACCCACATATTTTACCTTAAAAAATAAATATGTAACTACATTAGCTATTATAAAAGTAATGGCAAGTAATATAATTGGTTTTTGCAATGTATATGAATAAATATCTTGATCTAATGTTTGAACAAGTGCCTTGTAAAACAAGCCTCCTGATATTAATCCTATTGCAGATGAAATACAATACATTCCTCCTCTTATTAATATTGTTTTAGGAATAATATAGCTATTTTTACCACCTAAAAGAAGTAAAATTCTTAATTGATTCTGGATTTGAGTCCAAAAATGTATATATAAATAGCAAAAAAATAATAATAGTAATAATATAATCAGATATTCTATTTGTTCCATTAAACTTGATAATCCAAAATCAAAATTAAGTTTATTTAAAAGTGGTTTATTATTATATAACACGACTTTACAACTTTATAAATGATACCCTTGTTGCTGAATCAACTGTTTTAGGGCATTAATTATTGTATTTGATTTTATGCGGGTTTCGATATTTTCCACGAAAATGGCATAAAATACCTGTTCCCGGATCTGT
>CAQPRV010000021.1 GCA_948857205.1 uncultured Clostridia bacterium | reverse complement strand
TTTGGAAAGTGTTGATATAAAAGTATTTAAAAAAAGTTATATTTTAGGTTACTCACAATAGGTAATAAAAATTGAAAAGCTAAAAGTATTGGGACAAGTACATTACAGACAAAAAATTATACTTAAAGTTATTCAAAATAAGCCATATAAGGTAGGGCAAAAAGTTTATTTAGAATCTGACAGAGCATATAATATATACAGTATAGACCTAGAAAAAGATAAAATAGAACTGCAAGACTTACAAATGCCTATACCTATTTTTAGAGAAGAAAGTATTTTAACCTTTGAAAGTCTATATAATCAAAATGAAAGAAACTTCCCTAAACAAGATATTAAGCCTAATTTTGTAAGAACTAAAAACAAAATTCAGGACTTCGTATTACACCCAGAAATAGCACTAGAAAATAGAAATAACTATAAAATTACAGATAATGATTTAGGAATAGGAACACCTAGAGAAAAATTTGAACGAAATATTGCTGCAATTAAAGTATTGAAAAAGTGTGAAGAGGAAAATAGGTATGCGACTCCAGAAGAACAAGAAATTATGTCGAAATATGTTGGATGGGGTGGACTACAACAAGCATTTAAAGAAGATGATAGTAGTTGGTCAAATGAATATAAAATATTAAAAGAATTATTAAATGATGAGGAATATAAAAATGCTAGAAGTTCTGTACTGACAGCATTTTACACACCACCTATTGTAATCAATTCAATGTATGAAATACTACAAAATATGGGATTAAAAGAAGCAAATATATTAGAGCCATCATGTGGTGTTGGAAATTTCTTTGGAATGTTACCAACACAATTAAAAGAATGCAAAATGTATGGTGTTGAGATTGATTCTATATCTGGAAGAATAGCACAACAATTATATCAAAAGTCTACAATAGCAGTAAATGCCTATGAAAAAGTAGAATTACCAGATAGCTTTTTTGATGTAGCAGTTCGGCAATGTACCATTTGATGAATATAAGCCAAACGATAAAAGATACAATAAGAATAAGTTTCTAACACATGATTACTTTTTTGCAAAAACACTAGATAAGGTTAGACCACGGTGGGGTTATTGCTTTTATTACCTCAAAAGGAACAATGGACAAAAAGAATTCAGAAGTTAGAAAGTATATTGCACAAAGAGCAGAGCTATTGGGAGCGATAAGGCTACCTAATAACACATTTACAAAAAACGCAGGAACAAAAGTAACTTCAGATATACTATTTTTGAAAAAAAGAGAGAATATGACAGACATTATGCCAGACTGGGTTTATTTAGATACTGATAAAAATGGTATTACAATGAATAAATATTTTGTCGATAATCCAGACATGATACTAGGAACAATGGAAATGGAGCCTACACAATATGGTAGACCAGATTCGACTTGTAAACCTTATGAGGGAATAGAATTAAAGACTTTATTAGATGAAGCAAAAGAGAAGATAGAAGGAGAAATTACAGAATACGAAATAGGAGATATTGAAGAAAGAGAAGAAACAATGCTCCCAGCAGATCCTTCTGTAAAAAACTTTTCTTATACTATTATTGATGGAAAAGTATATTTTAGAGAAAATAGTGTAATGGCAGAACAAGACCTGCCAATTACTACAATAAGCAGAATAAAAGGAATGATAGAACTTCGTGATTGTGTAAGAGATTTAATAGATTTACAAACAGAAGATTATCCAGAAGAAAACATAAAAGTAGCACAAGCAAAATTAAATAGAATGTATGACAACTATGTTAAGAAATATGGAATTATCAACAGTAGAGGAAATCGTTTAGCTTTTGAAGCTGACAGTAGTTATTATTTACTATGTTCATTAGAAGTAATGGACAGCGAGGGCAGATTTGTGAGAAAAGCAGATATGTTCTCAAAAAGAACTATCAAAGCATATAAAGAGATAACAAGTGTTGATACTGCAAATGAAGCACTAATTGTATCATTATCAGAGAAAGCAAGTGTTGATTTAGAATATATGTCAAAACTTACAAACAAAACACAAGAAGAGTTAGTAAAAGAACTAGATGGTATTATTTATAAACTTCCTATGGAAAATAATAAATATGTAACAAGTGATGAATACCTTTCAGGAAATATAAGAGAAAAACTAAAAATGGCAGAAGCATCAGTTGGAATGCACCCAGAATTTGCAACTAATATAGAAGCATTAAAACAAGTAATGCCAAAAGATTTAACAGCTAATGAAATTGGAATAAAGTTAGGGGCAACATGGATACCAACAGAGATTATTGATAGTTTTATGTATGAATTGTTAGAAACTCCAAATCATGCACAATGGAATATGAAAGTAAAATTTAGTGAGTATAATTCACAATGGTATATAACAAGTAAAAATTATGATTATTCAAATGTAAAAGCGAATAAAACTTATGGGACAAATAGAGTAAATGCCTATGAAATTATTGAAAAAACATTAAATTTAAAAGATGTGAAAGTATTTGATACTGTAACAGATATTGACGGAAACAAGAAGAGAGAATTTAATGCAAAAGAAACAGCTATTGCACAAGCAAAGCAAGACCAAATTAAGCAAGCATTTGAAGATTGGATTTTTAATGATGTAGAAAGAAGAGAACGATTAGTAAGGTTATATAATGATAAATTCAATAGCATTCGTCCTCGTGAATATGACGGAAGTCATTTGAATTTTGTAGGTATGAATCCAGAGATAAAATTAAGGAAGCATCAACAAAATGCCATTGCTCATATTTTGTATGGAAGAAATACACTGCTAGCACATGAGGTACGGAGCAGGAAAGACCTTTGAAATGGTTGCTCGGTGCTATGGAAAGTAAAAGGCTTGGACTTTGTAACAAGTCTATTTTTGTTGTGCCTAATCACATCATTGAACAATTCGCAGCAGAGTTCTTACAGTTATATCCAAGTGCAAACATTATGGTAGCAACTAAAAAAGACTTTGCAACAGCTAACAGAAAAAAGTTTTGCTCTCGTATTGCTACTGGAGATTTTGATGCAGTAATTATACGGACATTCACAATTTGAAAAGATTCCTATGTCAATAGAAAGACAACAGCAGCTAATTGAAAAGCAAATTGCAGATATTATAGCAGGAATAGCACAAGCTAAAAGAGATAAGGCAGAGAATTTTACTATAAAACAAATGGAAAAAACAAGACGAGGGTTAGAAAGCAAACTTGAGAAATTAAATTCACAAACAAGAAAAGATGATGTAATCAACTTTGAACAGTTAGGAATAGATAAAATATTTGTAGATGAAGCACATAACTACAAGAATTTATTTTTATATACTAAAATGAACAATGTAGGTGGAATTTCACAGACAGATGCACAAAAGAGTAGTGATTTATATATGAAATGTCGTTATATGGATGAGATAACAGAGGGCAGAGGGGTAGTATTTGCAACAGGTACACCTGTAAGTAACTCAATGGTAGAATTATATACTATGCAACGATATTTACAATATAATGATTTAAGAAAAATGGGACTTGAACATTTTGATAATTGGGCATCTATTTTTGGGGAAACAGTAACTGCAATGGAACTTTCGCCAGAACGGAACAAGTTATAGGAGTAAAACAAGATTCTCAAAATTTCATAATTTACCAGAGTTAATGAGTTTATTCAAAGAAGTTGCAGATATTCAAACTGCTGATACTTTAAATTTACCAACACCAGAAGTAGTAAGGCATGATGAAATAGTAAAACCTAGTCAAATGCAGCAAGATATGGTAGCAGAGTTAGGAGAAAGAGCAGAAGCTATTAGAAAAGGTAGTGTAGATCCTAGCGAAGATAATATGCTAAAAATTACTAATGAGGGTAGAAAACTTGCACTAGACCAAAGACTTATGAATGAAATGTTAGAAGATAATGAAAATGGAAAAGTTGGAACTTGTGCAAATAACATCTATAAAATATGGGAAGAAAATAAAGAACAAAAACTAACACAATTAGTATTCTGTGATTTGTCTACACCAAAGCAATTTGAAGAAAAATTTGATGACGAGGGAAATTATGTATTTACTGATGTTTATAACGATTTAAGAAGAAAGCTAGTATTAAAAGGTATTCCACGAGAAGAAATTGCCTTTATACATGAAGCAGATAATGAAACTAAAAAGAAAGAACTATTTGCTAAAGTAAGAAAAGGCGAAATTAGAGTGTTAATGGGAAGTACAAGCAAAATGGGAGCAGGTACAAATGTGCAAGATAAAATAATTGCCTTGCATCATTTAGACACACCATATAGACCAGCAGATTTAACACAAAGAAATGGTAGAGGAGTACGACAAGGAAATCAAAATAAGCAAGTGCATATATACACCTATGTAACAGAGAAAACATTTGATGCTTATTTATTCCAAATGTTAGAGAGAAAGCAAGGCTTTATATCACAAATAATGACTTCAAAGACTCCAGATAGAACAGCAGATGATATAGATGAAACGGCATTGAGCTATGGAGAAATTAAGGCTTTAGCAACAGGAAATAAATATATACTAGAAAAGACACAGTTAGATTCAGAAGTTGCAAAATTAAAAATAGTAAGACAAAGTTATCAAAGCCAGATTTATGATTTAGAAGATAAAATTGCAAGATCATATCCAAATCAAATAAAAGAGATACAAGAAAAGGTCGATGCACTAGAAGCTGATGTCAAGCAGCTAGAAGATAACACAATACCAAATGAAGATGGCTTTTCTAAAATGACACTTAAAGGAATTGAATATACTGATAAAGAGCAAGCAGGAAAAGCAATACTAGAAGTTTGCAAATCAAAATCAAATCCAGATATTGAAGATATAGGAGAATATAGGGGATTTAGATTAGAACTTGGTTTTAATTCAGTAGAAAAGAAATTTACTATGACTATGAGAAATAAATATAGTTATAGTATTTTTTTAGGTAGTGATACTTTTGGTAATATTACAAGAATAAATAATGCACTAGAAGCAATAAAAGATAAGATTCCAGATGCAAAGTTGAGAATAGAAGATATTGAAAAGCAACTTGAAACAGCAAAAATAGAAGTTCAAAAGCCATTTCCAAAAGAAGAAGAATTAAAAGAAAAAATGAAAAAACTTGAAGAATTAAATATTTTATTAAAGCTAGATGAAAAAGAAAAGCAAGTATTAGATACATCAAATGATGAAATAGAAGAAAATGAAAAAGATAAAAACAAAGACCATGAAAGGTAATCTATATGCAAAGGAGATATTAAAAAATTAGTATCTTCTTGTATCTTTTTATAAAAAGATATGGTATAATCATCTCGACAGATAGTAAGTTGTCGAGTAGGAGGAAATAATTTGAAAACTTTAATTATTTATGCTAGTAAAACAGGAACAACGGAAAAATGTGCTAAAGAAATAAATAGGCAGTTAAAAGATTCTAAAATTGTAAATATATTAAATCAAAATGAAGATATAAACAAATATGATTTAATTGTTATAGGCACTCCAATTAGAATGGGAATGATAGACAAAAAAATAAAAAAGTTTTTGATTAATAATATTGAAAACTTAAAATCAAAAAAGGTAGCATATTTTATTTGCTGTGGTTTTAATGAAAATTGGAAAAGTTATTATGAACAAAATATTCCAAAGGATTTATTAGATACTGCCATTATTTATGATACTTTTGGAGGAGAAATGGATATACAAAAACAAAAAGGCTTCGATAAATTTATTACAAAAATGGTAAGCAAAAACATAGATAAGAATAAAGAAATAAAAATATTAAACGAAAATATTGACAGATTTATAAAAGTATTAAATAGTGAAAAATTACAATATATAGGGCTAATAATTAGTTGATAATGTCAGTCTTTTATTATATAATAGTAACATCAATTAGTAAGTTGTAGAGGAGAGATAAATATGATACCAAGAATATGGTAAGATCACGAGTTATTTCGTGATAAGAACATTATTACAGTAACTCGTATAAAAATACGAAATGTAATAAAGGAGTAAATAAATGGATTTAATAGTAAAAGCAAAAAATATAGATTTAGAATATAATGGAAGACAAATTTTAAATATTGATAATTTAGAAATATATAACTATGATAAAATCGGAATAGTAGGAAAAAATGGTAGTGGCAAAACAACATTATTAAAAGTCTTATTAGGACAAATAGAATTAAAAACAGCAGAGATTAAAACTTATGGAAAAATATCATATATTCCACAATTAGAGCAAATAGATATAACCAACATAGAAGATAAATCTATATTAGGTAAATTAAATGTTCATAATGTAGAAGGTAATAATCTATCAGGAGGAGAAGAAACAAAATTAAAAATAGCAAAAGCATTATCAGAAAATAGTGATGGCATATTTGCAGATGAACCTACTTGTAATTTAGATAAAGACAGTATTGATTATATAACAAAAACATTAAAATATTATTCTGGAAGTGTAGTAGTAATCAGCCACGATAGATATTTTTTAGATGAAGTTGTAAATAAGATATGGGAAATTGAAAATGGCAAAATTACAGAATATTGGGGGAATTATACAGATTATATAGAACAAAAAGAACAAGAAAAGCAAACCCACTTAAAAAAATATGAACAATATATAAATGAAAAGCAAAGGCTAGAAAAAATAATTACTGAAAAACAAAAGCAAGCACAAAAAGTTGGAAAAAGTAAAAATCAAAAAAGTACAGAAAATGGTGGAAGATTAGCACATCAAAAATCAACAGGGAGTAAAGAAAAAGCACTTCATAAATCAGCAAAAGCAGTAGAAAAAAGAATAGAAGAGCTAGAAGAAATAAGTAAACCAATAAAAGAAAGGCAAATACATTTTAGAATTAGTGGTTCGCTTGAGATATATAATCCTGTTCCAATTATAAGTGATAATCTAAATAAAAAAATTGGTAATAAAATAATATTTGAAGATGCAAAATTTAAAATACCACTTGGCAAAAAAGTAGCAATTACTGGAGCAAATGGAACTGGAAAAACCACATTAATAAAAATGATTTTAAATAAAGAAACTGGAATAGAAATATCTCCCAAAGTACAAATTGGTTATTTTGCACAAAATGGATATAAGTTTGAAAAAGAAAAAAATGTTTTAGAGTTTTTAAAAGAAGAATCAGATTATCAGGTGTCAGAAATAAGAAGTATGATAGCAATGTTAGGATTAAACCAAAATGTAATTACTAGAAAAATGAAAACATTAAGTGGTGGAGAAATTGTAAAAATATTATTATGTAAAATGTTGCTTGGAAGATATAATGTACTAATTATGGATGAACCTAATAATTATTTAGATATACCAAGTATAGAAGCATTAGAAAGCCTTATGAAACAATATAAAGGTACAATAATATTTATATCACATGATAAACGATTAGTACAAAATGTAGCAGATATTGTATATGAAATTAAAGATAATAAAATAATGGAATAACATAACAATAAATTACAATATATCACTAGGAATGGGGGAATAATAAATGAACTTTAAAGAATATGGAGATAATAATAAAGATACAATAATGTTATTACATGGTGGTGGTCTTTCTTGGTGGAATTATAGAGAAGAAGCAGAAAAATTACAAGAAAGTTATCATATTGTTATTCCAATATTAGATGGACATTCAGATAGTGATAGAAGTTTTACAAGCATAGAAGATAATGCACAAGAAATTATAGATTATATAACTAATAATTATAATGGTCATATTCGCTTAATGGGAGGATTATCATTAGGAGGACAGATTCTTTTAGAAATTTTATCAAGGAAAAATGATATTTGTGATTGTGCTATTATTGAGAGTGCATTAGCAATTCCTATGAAAGCAACATATAAAATGATTAGACCAGCTTTTTCTATGAGTTATGGGCTAATATCAAAGAAATGGTTTTCACAAATGCAATTTAAGTCTTTAAAAATAAGAGAAGATTTATTTAGTGAATATTATAGAGATACTTGTAAAATTAGTAAGGAAGATATGATTGCTTTTATGGAAGCAAACTCAAAATATGAAATTAAAGATTCTTTATCAAGCACAAAATCGAAAGTTTTAGTAGTTGTAGGAGATAAAGAAAGACCAATAATGAAAAAATCAGCAAGTATAATTCATAAAAAGATAAATGGAAGCAGAATTGAAGTGTTACCTAATTATTATCATGGAGATTTTAGCATAAATAATCCACAACAATATGTTATGGCAATTAACGAGCTTATTGCTAATAGAAATAGAAACTTGAAAAGCAAATCATTTGATAATACTAAAACAAAATCTGAAAATGAACAAAGACAATTAGAAGAAAGAAATAGAACAAATACCAAGTTTTTAGATGAAAGATAAATGAATAAGAAATTAAACGATGTAAGTTTAAGAAAAAAACTCCACTAGAAGCTCTTGGCAGATAAAACTTACATCGTTTAGTTTAATTGCACAAACTGCGGACTTTCTATGGAGTTTTTAAACTTTATCTCTTATTCTT
>CAQPRV010000020.1 GCA_948857205.1 uncultured Clostridia bacterium | reverse complement strand
TGCCTATAACGTAGAAATAATTACCATATTTAATTAAATATATTAAAAAATCTTAATGTAAGAAGAAATTAGATAGAAATATAAAAATTTAATCTTTATTTCTGTGATTGCTATATCTAAATTGACAAAGGAATAATTTTAGTGTACTATATACCTAGGTTTTTGACAATTATTTATGTACCAGTAGCTCATCAGGATAGAGCGTCGCCCTCCTAAGAGTTTTTAAAAAATCAAATCGATTTTGAAAAAAACGAATAGATTTAAGGAAAAACAAATAGTTTTTTTGCGAAAATAGACAAAAATAGTCGCAAAAGGTGGTTGTCTATCTAAATTGTATATGTAAATGTCCTCGTAGCTCAGTTGGATAGAGCGCGGACCTCCTAAGTCCGGTCTTGCGGTGGTTCAATTCCACTCGGGGACACCATTTAATAAAAATAATCTGTTATTTTAATAGTACATATTCTCGAGATTTATTATCTAAATATATTTTGAAAATGATTGTAAAAAAGTAAATTTAAATATATAATTACATTAAGTTTTTCTAGGAGGAAATTATGGGAAAGTTTAATTGTAGAAATAAAAAAACTATAAATGATATAGAAGTTGCTTTATATGATATCGAATTAGAAAAAGAAGAAGAACTTAATGATATAAAAACGTGGCTGCAACAAAAAATAAAAAAAATGAATATGCATAATACTAATTTTATAGATGCTTTTAATGTTCCTACAATTTCAGAAGAGTTTATAGAACAAATTAAAAGTATATATGAAAAAAAAAGTATTCCAATTGAAAATAAAATAAAATGGTTTGATGTGCGTAGAAGTAGGGGAACTGAATTTATGGCGCAAAGGTTAAATGAATTTTAATTCAAAACTTGTTGTAGCTGATGTAAAAAAGTTAATGGGGCATTCTCAATTGGAAACTACATTTCACTATACGCATGCTAACGAAATTAAATTTAAAGAGGCAATATCTGTTTTTGATAAATATTACAATGCAAATGGGAAAAGAAAAATAGGGTTTAATCAAATGCTTTCATTATACACAAAGAAGAAATTTACTCTTACTAAAGAGATAAAAGAATTACTTAAATTTATATTTAACTCTAATAATAATGAAGATTACAACCAAAGTTTAATAACAGATTATATAGACAAAAAATACTCTATATTTAAACAAATAGATATATCTAATATTAAAAATCTTAATGTAAGAAGAAATTAGATAGAAATATAAAAATTTAATCTTTATTTCTGTGATAGCTTGATAAAAAAATCAAAAAAGAAATAATTAGAATTTCAAAAAAATTAACCTAATTACCACCAAAGTTATTGACTTATGGTGGCGATTAGGTTAAAATATTTTTGGAGGAAAATATATGTTATACACTTACAACGAAATAAAAAATAAATATAAAAGTACTTATCAAATACGAAAAGCATTGAAAAATAAAGAATTTTTTAAAATTGAAAAAGGTATATATTCTGATATTCCTAATGTTCATTATTTAGCAATTATAATGAAGAAATATCCTTATGGAGTATTTACTTCTTACTCTGCTTATTATTATCATAATTTAACAGATGTTATTCCAAATACAATGTATTTGGCTACAAATAGAAATGGAACAACTATTACTTCAGATAAAATAAAACAAATTCGTATGAAAGATGAATTATATAATTTGGGAAAAACTGAAATTGATTATGAAGGAATAAAAATAAATATTTATGATAAAGAAAGAATGCTAATTGATTTAGCTAGAAATAAAAATCAAATTGGATATGACTTATATAAAGAAATTATCTCTAATTATAGAAAACTAGCAAATTTATTAGATACACAAAAAATAGAAGAATATTTACAATATTTTATAAATGGAGATAAAATTTTTGAAATAATACAAGACGAGGTGTTTTAATGAATATATACGAAGCCGTTAATAAATATGTAACAGTAGGATATTCTGAAGATGATGCATTTTCAAAAGTTGCACAAGATATTGTTTTACTTAAAATTGGAAATAGCAAATACAGTAAGAATATAACCGTAAAAGGTGGAGTTGTAATGCACAATATTTCTAAAGATATGCGTCGTGCAACTCGAGATATGGATATTGATTTTATAAAATATTCTTTAGAAGATAAATCTATTCGTAACTTTATAAAAGAATTAAATAATACTGATGATGATATAAAAATTAAAATTACAGGAAAGATTGAACCTTTACACCATCAAGACTATGATGGTAAAAGAGTTTATATACAACTAACTGATAAAAATAAATATTCAATAAGTTCTAAACTAGATATTGGAGTACATAAATATTTTGATATGAAACAAGATGAGTATTATTTTGATTTTAATATAATAGATGAAAGTGTAAGTTTACTTATAAACTCTAAAGAACAGATAATTGTTGAAAAATTAAAATCATTATTAAAATTTGGTATTACTTTTACTAGATTTAAAGATATCTTTGATTTTTACTATTTAATCAATAATGAAAATTTAGATAAGGACAAGCTAATAAAATACATGGATATTTTGATTTTTCAAGATGAAAATATGCGTGAAAATGAGTTAAAAGATATACATATTAGATTGACAAATATATTAAATAATAACAGATTTCAATCAAGAATTAATACCACAAATAATAACTGGTTAGAAATACCTATAAAAGATGTTATAAATAGTGTATTAGATTATTTTGATAATTTGATTAAAGTAACATATTAATATAAGGTCGCTCATTAAAAATAATTGGAGGGAAGTATGAAAAAAATATTTTTAACAAGTAATTTAAAGCATTATCACAAAATAGACAATAAAAAGATTGCAAATGAGATTGACAATACAAATAGATTAGTGGATCAATTAAAAGAAAATATTTGTAATTATAATACAATCGTTTATGTTGCTTTTGATTCAAGTAATATCGATAAAATTAATGAATATTCCAATCTATTATTTGAATCTTTAAAATTGTCTGGTATATATTTTAAAAATTATTATATTTTAGATGATAGAACAAAACACAATACTACCAATTATATAAAACAAGCTGATTTAATATTCCTAAGCGGTGGAGATACATATATTCAAAATGAATTTTTTAGTAAAATAAATTTAAAATATTTATTAAAAGAATATTGTGGTGTTATAATTGGACAAAGTGCTGGTTCAATAAATCTTGCTGAGAATCTTTATAATAGTCCAGAAAATGGCTATAGTTCAGAACCTATTCATTTTTCTGGGTTAGGTTTAACACAAATAAATATAGAGCCACATTTTAATATTGAAACTTCTAATCTTAATGAATTAGAAAGTTATCAAAGAGATAACATTTTAAATGAGTCATTAAGTAGAACAATTTATGCTTTATGTGATGGAAGTCATATTTTTGAAACAGACAATTCAATAGTTGTTTATGGAAAAAGCTATATAATACGTCGTGGTGGAATTAGTTTGTTATGTGATAATAAAGAAAAATTTATTATTAAATGAAAAAATATATAAGAATATTTATATGAGGTGATTTAATTGGAAATAAGAGAAATAAAAAAAGAAGAAATGAAATCAGCTATTGATTTAGTTTTGAAAACTTTTTTGAAATATGAAGCACCAGATTATACAGAAGAAGGTATAAATGAATTTGAAAAAGCAATTAAAGATGAAGAATGGATAAAAGCAAGAGAATTTATTGGTGCTTTTGAAAATGATAAAATAGTAGGAGTTATTGCAACTAAAGATAATAATCATATAGCATTGTTTTTTGTAGATGGTAATCATCATAAAAATGGAATTGGAAAAGCTTTATACAATAAAATAAAAAGAAATAACACAACTGGATATTTTACTGTAAATTCATCTCCTTATGCACATGAAGTATACAAACATTTAGGATTTAATGATATAGATAAAGAACAAGTTGTAAATGGATTAAAATTTTATCCTATGAAAGCACTTCTATATGAAAAAGTAGAATTAAAACAATATAAATTAGAAAAAGTAAAATTTGAAGATAAAGATATTTTATATAGATTATTGCAATATTCATTATTTGAAGAAAGTCTAAATGATTTAAATGAAATGAATGATAATGCAGTATTTGAATATAAGTGGTTTGATAAATATTTTACAGATAATACTAGAGAAGCTTATTTTATTAGGCAAGAAAACTCAGCTAAATTGCTAGGTTTTGCTATGGTAAATCAATATATGCAAAAAAGTGAAAATGGACATAGTATAGCAGAATTTATGGTAATTCCTAAATATAGAAGATTAAAAATAGGAAAAAGAGTTGCAATAGAACTTTTTAATATGCATAAAGGTAATTGGGAAGTTAAACCATCTTTTGGAAGTGAAAGTGCGTTTGAATTTTGGAAAAATGTTATAGATGAATATACAGAAAAGAGTAGTCTTTATAAGGATGGAGTTTTTATATTCAATAATGAAAAGTAAAAAGGAGGGCTTTATGGATAATATAAATAGAAAATTAAAATATGTTGATTTATATTTGATTCATAATGACTTAGATAATATAATAGATTATAAACTACCAGATGGTTATAAATTTGTATATTTTAATGATGGAGATGAAAAAAATTGGGTCGAAATAGAAATGTCAGCAGGAGAATTTTTGTCTTTTGATGAAGGAATGGAAGCATTTACTCATTATTACGGAGAACATTATGAAGAATTAAAAAAAATGTGTATTTTTATTGAAAATGAAAATGGATATAAAGTTGCTACTTCAACTGCATTTTATTTAGATATACCAGAAAATGATATTACAGGTAATGTTCATTGGGTATCAGTAAAGAAAGAATATCAAGGCAAACATTTATCAAAACCTTTAATATCAGAAACATTAAAACAAATGAGAAGATTAGGGCATAGGAAAACATTGTTACATACTCAAACTCATACTTGGTTAGCTATAAAAGTATATATGGATATGGGATTTGAGCCATATAAAATGAAAGATAATTATTTAGGTTGGAAGATAATTAAGAAACTAACAAATCATAAAAAACTGCAAAACGTAGAGGATATTGATGAAACAGATATGTATAATCCTTTATATATGCAAGCATACGATTTTTTAAAACAACATTTTCAAGAACCTTTTATATATAAAGTATGGGATGAAAAAGATTCTATAATAGGTATAAATGATGGTAAATGTATTCATACCTATACTTATAAATTTTATAATAATAAATTAGAAATACTAGATGAAAAAAGTATTATTTAGTAAAATTTAGGAGTGTTATAGTATGAAAAAAATTGATAAAGATAATAAAATATTTAGTTCACCAGAATTTCAAAAAGAAAAATATAAATTTAATATATTAATCAAAAATTTAGAAAGTAAAACACTACAATTATATAGTGATGAAGAAAACTATGTAATATGCAGAGGTGCAGAAGGACTTCCGACATGGATATGGACAAGAGATAATATTGACATAAATTTACTTCCAGAAATTAAACAAGCTATAAAATTATATTTAACTGATAGAGAAAAAGATAAACTTACTTGTAAGAAAGAATTGTATAATTTACTTTTAGAAAGTGGATATAAAGGACTAAATACTGATGACTATTTTGAAATGGGTTTCTTGCTTTGTGAAAAAACTAAAAAACCTAAAGATTGCGATGGAAGTTTAGCAATTCCAAATGAGCAAGAACAACCAATTATTGCAAACTATTGGTTTGATGATTGTAACGAAATGAATGGAGTTGATTCAATAAGTAGAGAGCAAGCTGAAAAAGATGCTACAGAAATGATAGAATCTAAAAGATTCTATGTATGGAAAAATCCAGAAGGTAAAATTGTATGTATGGTAATGTATAAAGAAGAATTTGGTCAAGCTAGGCTAAATCACGTTTTCACTCCAATTGAAGAACGTGGAAAAGGTTATGCAGCAAATCTAATATATGAAATGACAAACAAATTATTAGATAACGGACTAGTACCATTATTATATACTGACTATAATTACCCACCATCAAATAAAGCTTATATCAATGCTGGCTATGAGGATAAGGGAATTTTAATAAATTTTTCTTGTTTCAAAGAAAGATTACTATTTAAAGAAAATGAGGAAAACGAAAGAGAATAGATAGGACAAAGAGCCTATCTAATTCTATGTTTATCCTTATTTTTAGTAAGTTCTTTTTCATTTTTAGCTTGATTTTCATTAACTCGTTTTTTAGTTAAATTATCTTCTATTTCGCCTTTTTCAGAATCATCAGTAATTCTTTTACAAGTTTGTATTTCTTTGTTGATTTTATTAATATCATCAGTAATTGTAGCTATTTTATCTTTAATAATATTTTTTTGATTTTCATTTGTTGTTTTATTAAATTCTCGCCATAATTTCTCTCTTTCATTCTTCAATGGTGCAACTTTTTCTAAAAAATGTGTTTTTAGTTTTTGAGCATCATCTAACGAATGTAAGTCAAAACTAGCAATCATTTTTATTTCATCATTTGTTTTATGAAATTTATCTAATTCTTTATAATATTCCTTTGTTCTTTCTTCATAGTGAATTTTAGGTGGTAATTTTCTTAATAGGTATAAATAATGCACATATAATCTATAAAATGATGATGTCTTTAATTTTTCTTGATTTATTTTAATACCATCATATATTCTTATTTTATATATTTTCTCATTTTCATTTGTTTCGTGCATTTTATATGCACCATTACGATATATTCTAGACTTAATGTTATCAAATGTATAATCTTCTCCAAATGCTCTCGCTAGTCTTATATTCCTGTTATAGTATGGAGATGAAATAGACATACCATTTCCAATCCTTTTTATATAATAACCATTATAACACAATATAGTTATAAATTCTTGATACTTTTTAGCCACCTTAATTGCTTCATCAATATCAGTTTTTATAAGTTCCATTTTACCTTCATTACGATTATAGTTTTTAATTCTACTTCTTGCTATATCTTGCTCTTTAGTTGCTTTTTTAGTTTCAATTACAGATAGACCATATTTTCTACATATATCATCATTTGTTTCTCGAAGTAATGCAATTTCTACATTTGAGTTATGATATTTACTTCTATCAATAAATGAAACAGAATTTAAAACGATATGATTATGAACATTATCTTTATTGGTATGTGTACAAACTATAACTTGATATTTATCTCCCCATAATGCTTCAGCAAGTTCTATTCCAATTTTATTACATTTCTCTAGAGATACTTTATTACCATTAAAAGATTGTATTATATGATAGCCTAATCTACCATCTTCTTTATGAAATGCTTTTTTAGTTAATATCATTTGAGAATAAGCTTTTTCTGGTAGACAATTTATTGCAGATATTAAAATACCATTTTCAGTTTTTTCTCCATTCATTGCATAATTAATTACAGCTTCTAAATTTTTCTTAATAACTTTATATTTTGTAATTGCCATTCAATTCCTCCTTTTATTTTTGTCTTGAATAAATTTTCTTCTCAAACTTTAAAATAAAATCAGCTAATATGTTTGAAATATATTCGTAATTATCGTGCCAAACTGTAGTGTTACAATTGATGTGAAACAAAAAATGTAGAAAAAAAGTGATTCAAGTAGTATAATTGAATTGTTAAGAAAAAATTATACGAAAGGACTTGAATCACTTATGGATAATAGTATACCACAAAAAACAGAAAATACAAAGAGATATTTGCCACATGATATAAAAACAAAAGAAAATGCAGTAAAAACATATCTAAATAATAGAGATATAGAATAAACTTGCAGAAAGTATCATATATCAAGAAGTTCATTATGGAGATGGGTAAAAAAATATGATGGAACAAAGGAAAGCCTTGAAGATAAAAGCCACAAGCCCAAAACAAGACATCCAAAATCACATACAAACCAAGAAATAAGATGGATAAGGAATTATGTAAGAAGAAATCCAAGAATAACACTATGTGAGTTATGGGCAAAATTAAAAAGAGAAAAAGGCTATACGAGGAAAATAACATCATTATATCGAGTAATGAAAAGGCTAAATATAAAGTATTACAAAGGAATGAATATAAAAAATACATGTAAGAAAAAACACAATAAAAAATATGAAACACCAAAAAATATAGGAGAAAAGTGGAAAATAGATGCAAAATACTATGGCATTTATCAAGTGGGACAATCCGGTTTAATGAATTACAACGGGTTTTAGGTAACATCACTACAAAGACTTTGACGCAGCAACTTCGGGAATTAGAAGAACAGGGAATTATTACCCGAAAGGTATTCCCGGAAATTCCGCCAAAAGTTGAATATTCCCTAAGCGAATTAGGGACTACCCTTCAACCAATTTTAGCGCAACTATGTAGCTGGGGAAAAACTTACTATTCATATCAAGTACATAAGAAAACTATATAAATCTAATGGAGCGACGGTCTAAAAGTCCGTCGCTCCTGCTTTAATAATCGT
>CAQPRV010000019.1 GCA_948857205.1 uncultured Clostridia bacterium | reverse complement strand
ATTTTTATTATCTCTCCATTAATAGAATCAATTTGACTTTGCAATGATTGTTTTTGTGTTGTTAAATTAGATATATTTGATTCTAATGTACTTACCTTATCTTCTAATTCTTTCTGTTTTTCTTCTTTGCTTAGTTTTTTATTTTTTTCTTTCACGCTTTCAAGTTCTGTATTTTTATCTTCTAAATTACTTTTTAAAGTTTCATATTTTGAGGATAGATTTTTATATTCTTTTTCTACTTCTTTCTTATTGGAGTTTATCATAATACAAACTATAATTAATATTAAAACTACAACCAATAAAATTGCTTCAATTATTATATGTTTTTCTTTAAAAAATCTATTGATATTTAATATATTCTTATCCCTTTCTATCTCTTGTTCTTCTCTTTCGATTATTTCTATTGAATCTTCGTAACATTTTTTACACATTCCTTCAAAATTAACGTCTAGTGTAGTTCCGCATTTTAAACACTTCATAATACTTCTCCTTTTATTTTATTAATAAAAAAATTGTATCATATTTTAATATAATTATATGTCGATTTTTGTCGAATATTATTTTTTTAATATTGACTTCCAAATTTCTTATTAACATAATTAAAACATTGTTGTAATTTTGCTTCATCTAACTCCTGAACATTAAATGTAATTTCTGGTGTGGTAAATACTGTTTTTTGTGCATCTATTAATCGGCTACTTAAATTTCCTTGCAGCTTCCCGATATCTTTAACTTCTGGTATCTTCATATTCTCTACAAATTCTTTGTTTATTTTAGAACTATATTTTGCTATATTTTTTAGCGTTTTTGGAGCTTGCTTACCTATTCCTATATCCGCTCCTAGAAAATAATCAATTAATGCTCTTTTAGCTAAAACTGATGGGCTACCATCTCCTAAACCTTCTCTCATTTGTTGATTAGCTTTTCTACCTATTCCAAATATCAAATTCCAAAAGCTTCCTTTTTTTTGATTTGCCCCATTTTCTGCTCCCTGTATATAATCTGTCATTGCACTTTTTCCATTCGTAGAGTTAATATTTTCTTTGAATTTGTTTGTTGTTTCTTGTCCTAATGTTTGTGATGCTAATTTTAAGCTACTATCATTCTTTATTACACTTTTAGCGTTTTCTATAGCATTACTTGTAGTCCCTTGCATTGCAGATACTTCTATATCAAAATTACTAACAGATTGTTCTCCTAATAATTTTAATGCATTTGGAACCTCTTTTTCTGCATTAATTACACCTGTTATATTTCTTAATTCTTTTTGGACATCTGGAGGCATATCTGAAATAATTTCATTAAAAATATCTTTATTAGCTTGTGCTAATTTCCTCCACATTTCTACTTGTTTTGGTGTCATAGATTCAACTGTAGAAGTCATACTGGATAATTTTTTTCCTAATTGTTTTAATTCTTCATTGTCAGAATTAATTTGATTTATTGCAGCTTGCTTATTACTTTCATCTCTATTTATTATAGCTTGATTGTACATTTGCTTATCTGAATTTAATTTATTTTGTAATAATCCTATTTGATTTTGTAATTCTGTCTGTAAAGTTGTTGTATCTCCTGCTAACATTATTTTATTTCTATTTATTAACTCTTGCAAACTATCTGCAGTATTAGTTGTCATTAATTGATAATCATATTCATATTTACTTATACCTTGATTGTAGTCATCTAGTAATGATTGTTGTTCTTTTATAGCAGTTGCTAGTTCTTGCAGTTGTATTTTAGCTGCTGCCGCTTCTTGAGCTTTCCAAAAGTCTTTTCCGCTATATGTAGATTTTTTATAGGCTTCATTGTATTGATTTTGCAATTTTACCAATTCAGCATATGCACTTTCTTTTTCTGTTAAAGCTATTTTGTAATTTTCTTCTTCCTTCTGTAAATATATTTCTGCTTTTTTCTTTAAAATTGTTTTATCTATTTCTGATTGGATTCCTTGATATCCTTTTATGATACCTCCATTTAATTCTAGTTCTATGCCTAATGCTTTAGATAATTCATTCGTTATAAAACTTGCTCTTTTAGTATATCCATCTTTAACTTTTCCATTTTCATTTGTTATTTGTTTTAATTCGTTCCATAATTTATTAGTATTATCAATTTCTGCTATACTTGTTGTAATCTGTTTCTTTTGTTCTTCTTGTAAATCTTTTTTAGCTTGTATTTGCTTTTGTATTTCTTCTTTTTCTGCTTTTGCTGCTTTTGCGCTAGCCATCACTTTTTGGTCATATGCATATAAGGCTGTACCCGCTATAATAGTTGTTGTTGTTAAAAGTCCTAATGGAGTATTCAATAAAGTTAACATTTTAGCTAAGTTATCTACTGTTGCTACACCTGATTTAGTATGATTTTTCATCACTCCTATTGCTTGTGAAAATGTTCCTATCCCCTTTGTTACATTGTCTATTGCTTGTCCTGTTGTTCCTACTACTTTTGTTAATGGTCCTATACCTGCTACCAATAATCCAACATGTACTAGATTTTCTTTTTCTGCATCGCTCATTCCTTCTATACAACCTATAAAGTCTTCTGCTTTATCAATTAATTTTTCTAAAATAGGTAACATCTCTTCGCCAAAGTCTGCTCCTAATGCTTGTAGTCTTTTTAGTTGTGCTTCTGCTTTTTTCTTTGTTGTATTATATAATCCATCTATTGATTTTTGCATAGAATTACTACTTTTTGATATTCCTCTATCCATTTTGCTAAAACTAGTTATAACTGTTGGTCCTAAATCTTCCCACATTGTACCAAATAAATCTACACCAACAATACTTTGTTCTACTTTGTTGTCCATTTTTGCTATTCTTTGTATTACTTCTTTAAAGGCTTGTTTTGCTTCATCTCCACCTTTAGAAAACTTCTTTGCCATTTTATCTGCATTTAATCCAATTTTCTTAAATCCTTCTACTGTTGTATTTGAACCATCTATTGCTCTAATTGAAAATTCTTTTACTGCGTCTCCTATTTTGTCTAAATTAAATGCTCCATTTTCAGCTCCACTTTTGAATATATTGAACATATCATCAGCAGTTAACCCTAATTTTTTGAATTGTACTGAATATTCATTTACACTATCTATTAATTCATTTGAGAAATCTAATCCCTGTTTTTTTCCTTCTGCTATTAGATTGAACGCTTCGTCTGCACTAACATTAAAGTTATCCATCATTGATTTTACTGCTCTTATGCTTTCAGAAACATCATAACCAAATAGATCCCTTAACGCAATTGCTTTCTCTGTTATATTTTTCAAATCTTGTGAATTTACATCTTTTAACTGTACCTTTACTTGAGACATTGCATCAGCGATATCTTCATAGCTTTCTCCATAATTATTTCTGCTTATATCTTCTAGTACTTTCTTATACTTCTCTGTTTCTTCTTGTGCCGTATTTGTGCTATTAACGTATTTAGCTACTGCATCTTCCACATTCATTGCACTATTTGTTAATACTGTTCCACCAGCTATTACTGCTCCTGAAACAATTGATGCTTTATTTCCAACATCATTTATTTTGTCACTTACTTTTGTTATTTTACTTCCATATTCTTCAATCTTTTTGCCTGCTTTTGTCCAATTAGAGTTAGCTAAGTTTAGTTGTTTCATTTCTTCTGTTAATTTTCCTAATTTTCTTTCTGTATTTATAATTTCTCTTTGCAGATTTCTATAATTTTCTTCTGATATTTCTGCTCCCTCTGCCATTTTTCTATCTGCTTCTTCTTTTACTTTTTTTAGTTGATTTAGTTTACCTTGCGTAATTTCTATGCTTTCATTTAATACTTTCTGTTTTTGTTCTAATACTTCTACATTTTTTGGATCTAATTTAAGTAAAGAATTAATTGCTCTTAATTCCTTATTTAAACTAGAACTTTGAGAATTAACTTTGCTTAATGCCCTTTGTAATCCTGATGTATCTCCACCAATTTCTACTATTATTCCTTTAATTTTACCTGACATATTTTTCACCTCAATAAAATAAATAGGCACTGAGCCTTTACATTAATAATTTATCTATATCTGCTTGTGTTGCTTCTCTATAGTCTTTAGGAGCATTTTCTTTAATTGTTTTATTCATTAGAATTAACATTTTAATTACATCTATATATCTTAATATTTTCAAATCTTCTATTGATAAATTTAATCCTAAGCAAGTATTTAAAAATTCATGTTCTGGGAAGATTGATTTTTCTTTACTTTTTCCACCTATTTTATCTAGTTCCTGTGCTACTTGTTCATCAGTAAAATTTTTCAATAATATTTCTATAACTTGATTCATAGTTTCATTTGAAATTGTTTGTTTTTGTATTTCTTTCAGAAAATTTTCATAGCTATCTATATTAGTGTCATGCGTGTATATTAAGGTATAAATTACTCTAGTTAAAATATTGTATATGTCTTGTACACTTTCTTCTGTCATAATGTTTTTTTCTAAATTTTCAAAACATTCTCTTAACTTTACTATTTCATCAATTATATTTTTTTCAAATAAACTATTATAAAATACATAAGACAATGCATTACATTGCCCTATATATTTCTTATTTTTTATCTCTATTAACATATTAGATACCTTCCTCTTGCGTTTCTCCATTATCTTCTTCATTTTGATTTGATTCATTATTTTCTTCTGTAGGCATTTGTTTTTCGTATACCTTTTCAAAGAAACTGTCATATACATCTTTATTATTATCTGATTGATCTATAGTTGCTTTTATAACCTTATCAGTATTTCTTGGAGACATTGTTATTGAAACTTTATCTGTTTGTGGTTCTTTAGTTTCTTCGGTTGTACTTGCTTCACTACCTGGTCTGGTTGCTGTACAATCATAATATATAAATCTCCTTTTGTTTGTATCTCCATCTATTTCTCCCATTAATGCAAATCTAGCCGTTAAATCATCTGCACTCTCAAATAAAACACCGTTTTTATCTTCTTCTTGTCCTAAAATTTCTGTAAAAAATTCTTTGATTAGCATTGTTATTTCTAAATCTCCTGAATAGCCTTGATTAGCATTTGCTATATAATAACAAATATTATCTGCAAAATATTTTGAAACATCTCCCTCTGGGTCTGTTGTTAAACTTTTTGCTCCTGGCATTTTAAATGGTTTTCCATATGTTAGTTGTCCATCTTGTTCTATTAATTTTGCAATATGTACATTACTTAATCCAAATTTTACTTTCATCTTATTTTTCCTCTTTTCCTTTAAATTTCAAAAAAATAACTTATATTCCAAATTCTTTCAGATGGAATATAAGTTATTTTTCTGTTCCAAATAATATCGAACATGAGTTCTTTTTCTACTCTATTTTCTAATTCTCTATCTCGTATATCTGTAGTTAATTCTAATCTAGCATTACACATTTCAAAATAGATTTTGTTATCTGCTAAATAGTTATTGCTATCAATTTCTGTTGACATTAGATGAGGAGGTTCAACTTCTCTATCGAAGTCATAATGAGAATATGGTATTTTTATATAGTTTTCTTTATCTAAATAGAAATTGTCTATTCTATCTTCTAATTCTTTCCAAGTCATAGTTACCTCCTTATTTTTCTTTCTAATTCTTCTACAAATTTTTCTTTGTATTTATCCTCTGTTTTTCTAATGTGTGGTATTGGCTTTGTTCTTGTTCCATCTCTATTAGCGTGTCCAAATTCTAAAAGATGAGTTAATCTATAATGTTCACGGTTATATGCAACTTTAGAATATATATCTTTTGCTTTCTTGCCGTTTTTTGTACTCCAAGATTTTGCATAACTTCCGTGGTGCTACTGATGTTCCGCCTTTTAATTTTACTGTCTTGTTTGCTTTTGGAGAAATACTTCGTAGTTCCTTACTAGCTTCTTTTATTAATTTGTCTGATACTTCTTTTACTTCGTCGCTAATGTCATCTTTATATTTTTGTAAAGCTTTCATTATTTCAGAACTTAAATTATTAATAGAAACTTTATTACTATTTGACATTATTAGCTCTCCTCTGGCAAATTAAAACTATTTCGTCGTTATCTCCATCTACTCTAATTACAGTATAATTTTTGCCCATATATATTAATTCTTCTTCATCTTTGTAATTTAGACTGCTAATTTTTATTCTTATCGACGGTCTTAAACCTTGTTCATTTGCTTTATAGAACTCATCTTTCCACACCTTTTCAGTAGAAATGATTGGAACTTCTAATTCTTTTATTTTAAACTTTTCTCTACCTTTTTCCTTTAAGATATTGCCATTTTCATCTTTTAAATAAGATTTAGATAGCAATATACAACTTACGTCACGCATTGCTATCCACTTCCTTTTTTTGATATTCTTCTGAAAATTGTAATTCTCTTAAGTTCATTTTGTATCTTTTTAAATACTCATTTCTCTTATTGATATCAGTGTCTCCAAAATGAGCTTTTACATAAAGCATAATAGTATTTATTACTAAATCATCTTCTAAGTTGTTTTCTACTTCTATTTGTACTCTTTCTAAGTCTTTTTTTGCTGAATTTATTAACATTTCTATTTCTTTATCTTTTAAGATAGATGTTTCTACTATACTTAAACATTGCTTAGCTAATTTCTTTAATTCTTCCATATGAGACACCTCTTTCTATTACACACCTTGTTGTGTAGAATTTTCTTTTCCTGTTTCTTCTGTATTTGTATTATCTTTCTTGTCTATATCAGTAGTTGTTGTTGCTATTTCTATGTATCCATTTACAAATGCTTTTTCGTCTCTCATTTCTGCGTCTATTCTTTCAATTCCTCTAATTAATGTTAAATCTTCTTCAAATGCATTTAATGCGTCTTCTCCACTTCCAACAGTAGCAACTTGTGAAGCCATTAAAGTTAATTGTTTTTTATCGAAACCTTTAATTGCTTCTTTTAAATCTCCGATTATAAGCGGAACTTTGCCGTCTTTAGTTGGTATTGTTTTGTTTGAATATACTTTTATTGGAACTGTTGTTGCCCCAGCACATAGTCTTAATTGCATTGGGTCAGCTGGATTTGGTTGTAATAAATATTTTCCGTCAGAATCTTTTAAAGTATCTAAATATTGTAATCCATCATCATTTGTTATTATTTTTGATGTTGATTTAAATAAAGAGCCTAATGTTACATTTAGAACTTTCTTTATGCCATCTAATCCTTCTATTTTTTCTTGTGCTTTTTTAGCTATAATTGCTAAAATTAAATTATTCCAAGTCATTCTTGATTCATCTGCTAACCATTCTGTCATTATTGTTTCAATATTTGAGTCTGAATCTTCAATCAACTCATTTGTTGCTGGCATATATCCGCCATATTTAGTAACTTTCCATGGCATTCTTGAAAATTTTGGTGCTCCCGCTTTTGGAATTTTCCCTCCTTCTTCAATTGAAGTAAATCCAGTTGCTTGTCCTCTTGTTTTGTATGTTTCTTGGCCAGCGTTTGTATTAACTTTTTTAACTGATATTTCATCTAATAAAGACTCTTTTGTTTCTCTTAGTTTTTCAACTTTTGTTGAAATGTCTTCTGGTACTGTATATCCTCCACTCTCTGCTACTCCTTCATTTAATGTTTTGTTTACCATTGTTTTTACTGCTTTAGAAAATGCTTTGGTGGAATCTTCCTTTTCGTCTTCTTTATTATCTTCAATATTCTTAACTATTTGTTTAGTTTCTTTTCCATTAAGTTTATTTGTTTCTTTTTCATTTTCAAATAATTCTTTTTCAACTTCATATTCTTCTTTTAATGTTTTTATTTCATTTAGAATTTCTCTTGCTTTTTCAATGTCTTTGTTTTCTCCTTCTGTATATCCTTTTGCTATTTTTTGTTTAGCTTCAATTTTTGCTAATAATTCTCTCATTTTTTTATTCATAATTAATTACCTTCCTTTTCTTTTTCTATAAATAAAAAAGAAGCTAAATTATCAATTTTTAAATTGACTTCTGCTTCTTCGTTATTTTCTATTTTTTCTTCTTTTTGAACCGTTAGTTCTTTGCCACCATAATTTTTAGTTGTCCCTGCTCGTGGTTGTGCTGGAACTGCAACGAAAGATACTTCGTAGGCTTCTTTTGCTCCATCAAGTGTAAAATAACAAATTTTCTTGCCATTTACAGTTTCATATTCTTTTCCCCAATAATGGGAACAATAGTTTTTCATATTGTCGACCCCACATATTGAACAATAAGCATGTTTTGCTTTACAACCAGTTGAAACTTCTTTTTTTATACCTGCTTTTATTTCTGATATTAAATCTGTATTTTTTTCAGTCTTTGCCATATAGCATTTTGCAATTAATTTTGTGTATATTTCTCCTGCTCCAGTTAGTTTATTACTATCTTGAACTAATTCAGTATCATACACTCTTGCAATTTGATTGTCTGCTATTCTTTTATGGTCTTTAATCATTGTTTTACCAATGTATAATTTTTGTAAATCTTTTAGAGCATTTAAATTGAATGGTTCAAAATTTCTGTCATCTAATTCGTTATCTCCCATTACTAATTTAAAAGTAAAGACTTCATCTGATTTGAGAGATAAAAGTGCAAATTTATTTATCTTTTTCAAATCACTTTCTGTTATTTCTTGACTCTCTACACTTGCTGATTTACAAATAATTCCTTCTGCAACAATTTTGTTAGTATCTCTTTCATTGTCTTTTCCATCCATCGTTTTTCTTCCTCCTTTCCATCAGTTTTTATATATTGTGTTCCTGCAAGTTGTACAGGAATACTAGCACCATTTCCAAGAAGTTGATTTCCTCCTTCTTTTGCCTCTAAATCAAGTAATGCTCTTGCTTCATTTGGTGTATAGATAAAGTTTGATACTGCTTGACTTAATGTTTCTATTTGTGTCTTTAAATCTGCTCTTAATATTACTGCAACATTAAATTTGAAATAAAATCCCTGTGAAATTTCTTCAGTTGAAAGTAATTTATAGTTTAATTCTTCTTCATATTGCTTTATGATATATAATAAAGTATCTACATAAAAACTTAATTGTTGTGCTTCGGCACTTGCATAACTTGATTTTTCATAATCTCCAATTTGATTTGGTTTTATTCCAAAAGCTGCTGCAATTTGTAAAGCACTATATTTTTTAATATCAATAAATTGGTTATCTGCTAATTTAATATTTATAGGTGTTAAGGTTGTTCCGATTGGAAGTGGAATAATATTCTTTGTTTCTTCATCGTCTAAATCACTACCTGCGAACTTTTCAATTTTATCTTTAAATTTTTTCAAGTTAGCTTCTGATAAATCACTTGTGTACTGAACAACTGCTTTTGCAGTAAATCCACTTTTATACATACTATTAAGCATTTTTTGTGATTTTATATTTCCATCAATCGTAGTTCTTAATTGCTCTCTAACTGAAATTCCTTTTATTCCATCAAAAGTATTTGAAGTTTTAAAATGTAGTATTTCTTCAGAGCTAAATTGATATAATTTCCCTCCATGTGAATACATATAATAAATATCTGGAACATCACTTAATATTTTTTTGTCATCATACCAAATATCTACTTCTTCTGATGGCAAAATCCATAAAGACATTTTACTTCCTGCTCCTTTTATCAGTGCATAAGCATTTCCAAAATGATTTCTGTTTTGCTCAATTGTTGACCAAAAGGAAGTAGCAGTCATATAAGGATTTGGTCTATCGTGCAAAATAGAATAAATTGCATGTTCTCTTGCAGTTATTACTCCATTATTGCCCTGATGTTTTAGTAATTTAAGTGGTAACTTTCCTACTGATTCACTTAATACTTTTAGGCAAGCGAAATATGTTGCTTCTGATAATGCTTTTCCTTTTATTCCTTTAAGTCCTAAAAAATCTATTAATTGATTTAACTCATAATCTTTGTTTGATTTATTTGTTAATATATTAAATGCCATTTTTGCCCTTTGTTTAAACTTCACTTTTTCCTCCTTTCTAGTCATTCCAACCCATGTTTTCTAAATATTCTTCCATTTCTCTGTTATAATCTACATTTTCTTTTTCATTAAATTTCATCTGTGTTATATGTGCATTTATCATAGCATCAACAGGATCAATCCTTTTAGTTTTAGAATTTGGTTCTTTATCTACTTTTTTTTCATTAAAACTATTTCTAACTATCTTTGCGTTTGAAACACTATAACTAAGTAGCTCTTCTTTTTTGTTGTATTTCACTTTTCCTGATTCAATATTTAATTGCATATCTTCTGTTCCATCATGTAAAAATCTGGCAGATTGTGTTATCTCTAAAAGTGGTACTCCAAATATTTCTAAGTCACTCAAAAATCCGTCTGCATTATGTGGGTCATAACCTATTGCTTGTAATTGTAAGTTATATTCCTCTATAATATCTTTTAAATATTTAATAATAAACTTATAATCATTTTTGTAAGTATCTTGTCCGCCTGTTACTGTTATAAGTTCTTCTTCTTCCCAAACATCGTAAGGTGCTACATCAGTCGCTATATGTTCTTCTAATCTTCCACGTGGCATAAATGAATGTGAACATTCAAAAAAATCTCCATTATCCAATGGAATTTCTATATGTACTGTTGTTAAATCTCCACCATGAGATAAATCTAATCCTGCATAACAATCTTTTCCTACAAAATCTGATAATTCTAGCTGAGATTCGCATTTTTTCCACTTATCAGGGTCTATGAATTGGTCTTCTGTGTTTTTTACCCATAAATTAAGAGACTTTGTCATAAAGTCTCTTAATTCGCTTCCACCCATATCTTTAGCAGTTTGCATATCTGTAATTAATGTTTCTAGTCCTAGTTTTGTAGATGCTAAATATGGATTTGCTTTAATAAAATTTTTTGGATTGAATATATCGTCTTTTTCATCTAAAGCATATATATCTACAAAAAAATCTTCAGCAGTCGCAATTCCTTTTAGTATATTAATACAATATCGGTCCATTTCATAACAAGCACTGTTTAATTTATCTCCTCTTGTAGTAATAATACTAACTAAAGTTTCTAGTAATGCTTTTGTTCCATTATATAATGCTTTGTATATTTTTGCATTTGGGTGTTGATGATATTCATCTACAGACGTAAATATGCTTCTAAAACCATCATCTAATCCACTTTCTTTTGATAATGCTTCAATTGTGCATTGAGTATCATTTGCTAATATTAATGATTTATAATCTTTTATTTCAAACAACTCTTGTAAGTCTTCATCTGTCTTTATAAACTTTGCCATTTCCTCCCATGCAATTCTTGCTTGTCTTTTTTTTGTTGCAACTGTGAATAATTTACCATAATTATAACCACTAAATCCAGCTATATATGTCCCTCTTATACCATTTTTAAAGGACTTTCCATTTTGTCTTGCCATAGACTCATAAGAGCGTCGAAATCTTCTTTTTCCATTTAATTTTAGCCAACCAAATGGACATCCAATATCGAATATTTGCGAACCTAGTAATTTTACTGGTTTTGTTTCAAAACCTTCTCCAATTGTTAGCGTTTCTGAATATTCAAGTATTCTTTCTGATTTTTTTGGATCCCAAATATAAGGAAACTCCTTTGTTCCTTGTCTTTTTAAATCTTCTATATGTCTTTTGCAAGCTAATATATGTAACTGCCCCATTTTGTTTTCATTTATAGTCTTTTTTGCATACTCTGTAACTCTATCTATACTCATTAACCTATATCCTTAAATTTTGCAAACTTATTTTCTTTTGGTGGTTCTTTTGGTGGTGGCATAACTAATTTACATCTAGAAGATATTGAAAGTCCTAAATCATTTGCACAAGCTCTGCATTGCTTTAATGCTCTATCTTGATAAATTAAGTATGTATCAATTTCTTGCATTGTTTTTCTTTTAATGTCTGCTCTCTTTAGTTCTAATAATTTTTTGTTTAATTTTCTTAATTCGTTTGTATATTGAACATAATTAGTTTGGGCAATTAAATAACGAGCTAGACAATCTTCGTCTAACTCGGTCATTATTCCTACGTTTAATAATATTTCAGCTATTTTACAAAACTCCATTTGTTCTCTTTCTGATAAATATTCAGGCACTTTAATGTCTGTGTAATTTACCTTAACTTCATTTTCTTTTCGCTTATTTATCTCTTGTTTAGTTAAATGTTTCTTTCCTTTAGCTATAATCAAATTTATAGGTTGTTTTGGTCTGCCTGCCATATTTTATCATCTCCTTTAGTTTCACTCTGTTAAAATGCAATTTAGGGAGTTTTTTCTACAGAGTACTCCAGACGCCGTTGTGTTTTCATTCAGTAAATACTTTTTTGACCACCCCTCCCCTTTTATTCCGCTTCTTTACTAGATTTTGTTCTATCTTTAAACTTTGCTAAATAGTTTTTAGTTATATTAAAATTAACTATTTCATCTGGACTTATTGTTGCATTTATTCTTATTGTTTGTACTCCTCTTATATCATTACTAATGTCATCTGATCTTCTAATTAATTCTTGTCCAATTGCTTTTATACAATTGTTTATGTTTTGATTTGTGGGTAGTAATATTTCATTAGACATTTTCATTATCCCCTTTGCTATATTCTTTTTCGCTTTCATTAAAATAATTTATAGTAACATATACATTTTGATTATTTCTAATTGTTATATTTGGTTTTATATCAGTCGCTTCTTTTATTTCTGTTATAGTGTCTTCAACACTTTCTTTATTTACATTGATATCTAAGTCAACAGTGTGTTTTTCTTTCATAATATCACTCCTTGATTCGTCTTTAATTATTCGTTGTAACTATAATCTCCATATTCCTTAAATCTGGTTTTATTTATTATTTTAAATTCCTTATATTTGCATACTTTAAAAGTCTTATTTTCATTTACTATTTTTGTTAAATATGTATTTAGTACTACTGCATTTGTGTTGCTATTATATTTAATTAAATAATCTTCATTGTTAATTGTTATTTCAAATTCTTTATCTAAACATTCGTTACTTTCTTTTGATTCTATTGAATCGTATCCTAATAATCTTCTTATTTGATTTGGAGTTTTAGTATTAAATATATCTTTTTTGTTCAATATTACTTCTTTAAATGTTTCTTGATACTCTTTTATTATTTTGTCTTGTTTATTAATACATTCTATATTTTCTTGATGAACATTTTTTAATAAATCAATCTCGTGTCTGTAATACTCTATTTCATTTTCTAAGCTAACTATTAATTCTTTATCTGTAAGTTTTTTGTTTCTTTGTTTAGCTTTCATATATTTAGTATCAGTTGTATGATTACAAGACTCCGTACAGTGTTTCTTGTTACATTCTTTGCTTTTATTTTTATCGCATTCAAATGCTATTTTGGGCTCATTATTATTCGCTATTATTTTTGAATTATATTTTTTCATTGTTTCCTCCTTTTAAATCTATTATGAGCTATGTCATGATGTAAATGGCATAATGATATTAAATTGTTTTCATCTAATCTTCTTATCCAGCCTGTTTCAGTTTGTATTGCTTCCTTATGATGTACTTCTTCTGCTAACTGAATTGTATATTCTTTATTCTGTTTAGCTTCTTTTTTGCATTCTTCGCATAGATAATGTTTTGTAATATATTGTTTTCTTAGTATTTTCCACGCTTTGCTATTATAAAATTGTGTATATTTCTTATCTCTTTGTTTATTATATCTATTGTTGCTTTTTTGCTTTATTTGTTTCGCTTGTTCTTCTACTATAGTTTTACACTTATCGCAATATCTGTTTGGAGCTTGTATCATCTTTTGGCATCTTGCACATAATTTCATTATCATAATTATTTTTTCTTTCTTGTATTTGTTGTGTTTTTGACTTTTCCTTTTTTAACTGCTTTTACATTTTTAGTTGTAGTCTCAACTTCTTCTTTGATTTCTATAGCATATGGTTGTCCATCTTTTTGTTTTGCTAATAATATTTCCTCTGCTCTTTTATTATTAAATTCTTTTTCTTGTCCTTTTTTGTATTGTTCTTTTGTATACTTATCTGGTACATTAACTAAAAATTTTAATTTTATCATTTTTCTTTTTCTCCTTTACTTCTTTTATTTGCTTTATTGTTTTTAAAACAACTTTTATGATATTTGCATTCATTACATTTTCTTTTCATGCATTCTGAATAGTTGATTTTTTCTTTCATATTTTTTCTTTTTCCTTCTCACTTTTGACATTTTATGTTAATTGTGATATAATTTATTTATTACAACATTATAAGGAGGATTTATTATGAGTAAAGAAGAATTAATGGAAATGATTAAAAAATGTCCAACTTGTCCAGAAGCAAATGGTTGTTTTGTACGGCCAATAATGTTATATATTAATGATATTGGTCTCGAATATTTTCTGTGGCAAAAAGAAAATGGAAGACTTCCAAAACAAATTGCAGACATTCTAGACTTGTCTATAAACTTTATTACATTTAATTTTTAATTTTCTTAGCTAAATCTTCTTAAATACTGATTGTTTTTTAATCAGTATTATCTACTAGCCCCATTCTCTCGAGTTTGGGGCTTTCTTTTATATTATTGAACACATTGTTTTATGATTTTTTAAATAATCTTTTGCACTCCAATATGTTAATCCTTTTTGTTTTGTTTCTTTTATATATTTCTCCGCACTCTGTTTGGTCCATTTCTTTTTCATTGTTTTCCTACCTTTCTAAAATATTAAAGAACTAATCTATTTTTGGATTGTCAATACTTTTTTGTACAATTTTTATAAGGACACTTTTTTATATTCAATTGGTGTTAAATAATTTAGAGAACTATGTATTCTAATATTATTAAACCAATTAACATACTCAAATAGTTCTGTTTCTAATTCCT
>CAQPRV010000018.1 GCA_948857205.1 uncultured Clostridia bacterium | reverse complement strand
GGAATTAGAAACAGAACTATTTGAGTATGTTAATTGGTTTAATAATATTAGAATACATAGTTCTCTAAATTATTTAACACCAATTGAATATAAAAAAGTGTCCTTATAAAAATTGTACAAAAAAGTATTGACAATCCACAGTATCTATATCGCTATATTTAAAATAATCCATATATTCTTTAAAAGAAAATGGATAAACTTCAACTTCAAAAGTTCTTCCTGTAAACAATGTAGCTAAATTACTGCTTAGCAAAAAAGCATTAGAACCAGTTATATATATATCGTATTTTTCTTCTGCATGTAGACTATTTATTGTTTTCTCAAAACCTTCACACATTTGAACTTCGTCAATTAAAACAAAATTATTCATGTCTTTTTTATATCTTTGCTTTATATAATCATTTAATTTGTGATATTCTTTTAGATTTTCAAAATCTAAAGAGTTATAATTAATATCTATAATATTATAATCTTTTATATTGTTAATTATATATTCTTTAAAAAGTTCTAATAATTTAGATTTTCCACTTCTTCTTACTCCAGTAATAACTTTTATATCAGGAGTTCCAATTATATCTATTAGAGTCTTAAGATAATCTCTTTTTATTAATTTCATATTTTCCACCTCAAAAGCATTATAACAGTTTTGTTTCCCAAAATCAAATTTTTTAAAAATTTGGGAAATTACATTTTATATAAGTTTTATTTATATATACTTTAATTTTTATTGATAATAATTTAAAACATAAAAAACACTATATTAACAAAGTTTTGTGCAAAAAGGAATAAGAGCAATATATAAAGCAAGTTTTTTGAAAAATAAGAATTATAATACATTATCTCTAGATTTTAATCGTTCTTTTTCAAATTGTATAAATCCTGTTATTAAATCACAAGTTATAGATTTGTTTTCCCATTCTTCTGGTTGTAAAATACTTTTATTTGAATGTGTTAATAAGAATAATTCATACATTCTTATTAAAGTACTAATAGCATTCCCATTTAATCTCCTTATTTTATTAGCTGGTACACCCTTTCCTTCAATTGTATGCATATTTCTTATTGTTTGTTGTTTAGAGTTCTCAAAATTTATATCATCAATAATATAATCAACTTTAGCCTTAGCGTCATCTGATAAATCATTCCATTTTTCTTTCATAACACCATGTAAATCTAGTAGTAAATAAGTTTTGCCTTTAAAGTACTCATGTGCTATACTATATACCCATTCAGTATTTTGTTTTGTTTTCATTTCTTTATACATTTTAAATAATAAAGGAAATTCTGTTTTATAATATTTTCTATATTCACTTTCAGGAGCTTGAAGAATATTAATTAGAAATCTATTAGCGGTTCCTAAAGTGCCTCTAAATCCTCTTGAAAAAAATACAGCTGGTTTTTCTTTTCCTGTTACTCCTGAATTTTTCCCATTGTTTAGAGGTAGTAAACCATTTTTCAATATACCTCCTTTATTATCTTTTGTTAGTAATTTTTTTGTATCAGTAAAATGGAAACATAATTCCTCTGAGTTTTCGACTATATCCTCTAATCGCACCAATTTGTTGTCGTATGTTCCTCTAAATTCTTTGGCTAGTTTTTCTTTAAAATCCATATTAAATACCTCTTGTAATTTTATATTATTATATTAATTTAATGTAATTTATTCATTATTTTTCATCTATTAGTAGAATATCATATTAATATTACATACATTTAGTATTCAGTTGCTTTATTTTATCATTACATCATTATTTTGAGCTTTTAGCTGCACGAACACCTTCTTCTACTGCATCACTCCTAGTTATATAGGATCCATTTCCAATATCTTGCAATCCTGTACAACCTCTTTTTCTAAGATATTTATCTAGGTCTAGTTCTTTTATTTCTTGTATATCTTCTTTTGGAATTGACCATGCACTACTCTTTCCAAAAAAACCTTTTCTAATAGATTTATTAAATATATAAACAACTTGTTCACTAAAAAATTCTCCTGGTATGCTTTCATTATCAATACCTGCTTCACAACTAACATAATAATCTACAACAACATTATCTTCATTTAATAATCCTATAAGATTTTTAACTCTATTTATTGCACCTTTTGAAGTTTCTCTACCAAATGGTTGGTTTGCAACCCCTGATATTGTTTTTCTAGGAAAAACTTTAATTTGGCTATTAGGAAAAGCTTTTTCAAAAGCTCTTTTTATTCCCTCAATTTTGGCTTCAGAAGTAGTTGCTAAACCAATACAAATTAATTTATCCATTACATTATTCCTCCTTCAATACATTACTAAAACTTAACATTTCATCTACCATCATATGGATCATTCTCCCATTCTCTATTCATTTCTTTGAAAGAAATAAATACATCATCATTCGAAAATTTTCTAAAAATTTGATCTAAATTATTTTGTGTTACATCTATTACATATTCAATATCATCTATACAAACTGTTAAACAACGTGTATATCTAGCACCTATTCCTTTACTTTCCTCAATTTCTTTCCAATATGTATGACGTGAAGTAGGTCCAAATTTTAAATCAATAATTTCCTTTAAATATTCAAAAATACCTGCAGAATCAAGGTCATACTTTTCTTTTAATATTTGAATTGTATATTGTATAAATTTTAAATCGTTTGATTGTATAGCTCCCTCTGATACGTTATTATCTATGTTTGGTATTTCAGTTGTAATTGCATCCAAAGAATCACTTTCTTTATTTATATTAGCTTTAGCTAATGCTGTTTTAAATTTATCTGAAGATTCATCAAGTATTATAATCCCCTCAAGTGTTAGACCTGTTTTGATTCGTGTTAAATCTTTTATTTGATTAAAATTATCTATGTCAAGTGTAACACAAAAATCATTACTTACTAATCCAACCAGATAATGAGTTACAGATTCATCTCAAATAATACAAACCTCATAATTTCTTTTATTTTTTAATGTTTCAAATAATTCAATCAAGCTTTTTGCAAGAATTCTTGAAATTTCAAAACAATTTCTTCGATTATGTTTTTGTCTTGTTTTCTTCCAGTTTTGGTCTGTATTTCGTCCATAAGAATCTGGTAGAAAAAACGTTTCATCATCATACTTTTTTATATAAGATAATACATTATCGTCATATGTATAATCCATACATAATTTTTCATATATTTTTATGACTTTTTCTTCTACAGAACTTTCCTCTTGTGCAGTTTCCTCAATAAATGGACGTAATTCATCTGGAAGAATCCATTCATCAGCATCTATTGAAACGTTTATGTCTCCTGGGTTTCCAAATATATGGAATGTTTTTACAGGAGTTGGATCCAAAATTATTGTTATTCTTCTTCTTAATCTTTTTTTCATTAATTCATTTAATTTCCCAATTTTCGTAAGATCCATAATTTAAATTCCTTTCTATGCTCCAAAATATTTATACTCATTTTCTTCAGGCTTAAAAATAAATAGCTTTTTATCTAGCTCATCTATATTTACAATTTTAAGTTCTTTTTTAATACTGTCTAATAAATATGTTTTGTTTTCATAATTAAAATATAGACATCTTTCATGACGTTTCTCAATAGCAGTTGGTCGAGTATCAACTTTCCATATTTTTTCTATATTTATGTCTATATCCTCAATTAAATATCTCATATATTCAAAAAAGCCTTGTGAATCTATATCATATTTTTTTAAAACATTAATTGATAGCTTGAAAAATTTAATTATATCTTTACTACTATAGTTTGCTCTTGCTTCAGTAATTTCTGGAGGATCTTCAAATTTATCATTATTATATGTATCAATTATCTTCTTAAAATTTCCTGTTTCATCTCTAAAAATATGTATTCCTTTAAGAGTGAGATTCATTTTAATTCTTGTTAGATCTTTTATACTATTAAAATCATCTTGATCTAAAATCATGCTATAATATTTACCTGTTAAGCCAACAACGTAATGAGTATTTTCCCTATCTCCTATTATAACTGCTTCTAAATCCATAGCATCATCAATTAATAGATTAATTGCTTTAGCATAAAATCTTGAAAATTCATAACAAATTCTTCTATTGTGCTTTTGTCTATTTTTAAACCACTCAGGTCCCACTACTCTACCATACCAATCAACAGCAATATATTTTATATTTGTAGGGTCACTTTCATCTCTTCTAAAAAAATATAATACATTTGCATCATATATATAATTTGCACATATATATTTATATAGTTCAAAAATCTTATTTTCAATACTTTTAGAATAATCATTTTTTAAATCTGCAATTATCTTTTTTATAGGTTCCTCTATTTCCCATTTTACTGAATCATATTCAATCCAATCTTCAGTTAACATTCTTTCAGGCTCTAATATTATCTTATAATTACCTTCTATATTTTGACATATTTCTCCATAGAAATTTTTAATATATTCATCTTTTATCATAAAATGCTCCTTTTGTTTAGTTAAAATTTTATCCTAATAGCTTTATCATTTGGATTTAATTTATTTTCTCTAATCAGTTTATAATATACAAATGGACAAACTAATTTTCTATAAACTCTTTCTAATTGTTCTTTAATAACACCAACACAAATTAAGATCTTAAATGCATTTTGCTTGCTTATTTTGTAAAAAAAAGCTTCATCTTTTAAAAATTCTTCTATTTTATCATTTTTTTCTGTATTTTCACCTTTATCTTTTAAAGATCTTTGCATTGCTTCATTCATTACTTTAATTAATATAAACTCGTCCATAGTAAAATCTCCCTTTTAATAAGATATTATAATTTATCTAATAATCTCATTTTTATATTCTTTCATAACACCATTTAAATTTTATTTATAAATATATTATAACATAATTATGAATAAAACAATACTTAAATAATGCAATCGCTTAAAATTTTAAGCAATTGCATTATTTAAAAATTTATTTTTCATTTTTTATCCAGATATTGAATTCTTTATCTTTTAAAGTTCCATCAACATTCATATTATATTCATCTAAATTTGTTTTATCTACCTCTAAGGTACTACCATCTTCAAAATTATATTTTTCAATTATATGATTATTAGATGCTTTATAAGTAGTTCCATTTACTTCCTTCTCTTTCCCTTCTTCATTTACAAATATAACTTTAATGGTATCTTTAACCTTTTCTACTAATTCTCCATTTGTAGTAGCATTTACAGTCATGAAACTACCTGTAAGCATAATTATTAATACTGCTACTAGAGATAATACTTGTTTCTTTCTCTTTAATCTCATATTTTCCTCACTTTCTAAATTAGATATAACTATTTTATCTCTAACTTTTTCAATTATTTTGTTATTTAACTCGTTATTTTCCATAGTCATACCCTCTTTCTTTTAAACTTTTCTTAATTTTTTTTCTTGTCCTATATAAAATTACTTTTACTTTTGCTTCTGAAATATTTAATATCTTAGAAATTTCTTTTATTTTGTTTTGATTGTAATAAAACTTTATGAATATTTCTCTGTCAAGAGCTTTAATATTTCTTAAAGAATCTGATAATATCTTTGCCTTTTCTTTATCTTCTATTAAATTTTCTATACTAATATTATAAGGAATTTCATTTTCATATTTTTCAAGATTTTCTATTTTAAAACTATACTCTCTATATTTCTTTTTTATTAGATTCTTTGTAATTCCTATAAGATAGGGTTTTACTATTGTATTATTGTCTAAATCTTTATAATTTTTCCAGAATATTAAAAATACATCAGAAATTATTTCTTGTATATCAAGTTCATTTGAGATACTATTTTTCAATATCTTATATATATAGGAATTATAACTATTAATTAGTTTTTCTACATTTAATTTTTCGTTTTCTTTAAAGTCTTCTATTGTTTCATTTTTCAATTTAGATCTAAACTCCTTATTAAAAGTACTTTCATTTATATAATCCCATTTTAATAAAAAAGGTTACAAATTTTATGAAAAAAATTTTTTATTCTTATTATTAAATAAATATAACATAATTAAAACTTTGTAACAATTTCTAATGTATACAAAATTTTAATTATGTTTTTTAATTTCCTGTATTATTATTTTTTGTTAATGTATTATTTGTATTAGTAGTATTGTTAGACTTATTAGAATTATTAGTATTAGTAGTATTATTATTTTTTTGTATATTTTTTGAAGTATTATTTTTAATTGTATTTTGTGCATTATTATTAGATGTATTTTGTATTATATTATTTTTGCTTGAATTACTATTATTTAAAGCCTTTGAGTTATTTGATGTATTTGTATTTTTTACCACATTATTTATTGAGTTTATATTATTATTTTCTTTTTTTACTTCATCTGTTTTAGTATTTGTATTATCTGTTATTGTATTTTTTATATTTTGTTGAGTATTTATAGTAGTATTTTTCTTAGATTTATTATTATCTTTTATTTCTCCTCCTACATGCTCTGTACAATTCTTTGGAACTGTAGACTTTAGAAAGTATTCTTCATAAGTGTCTGGACATCCACTATTTGCCTTTAATCCTGTTTTTGAGCAAATTATAGCTGATGTTACCTTAGATGGTTTATCATATCTTGCTGGAGATAAGCCTAAATGAATATTAGACATTACCCTAGCCCAAATTAATCCAGCTGGATTTTTTTCGTTGTATTCAATAGATTCATTTACATCATATCCATACCAAGTTACTGCAGTGTAATATGGAGTAAATCCACAAAGCCATCTATCATAATTATCATCAGTTGTACCAGTCTTTGCTGAAACATCAATATTAGAGATTGAACAATAATTTGCTGTTCCATTAGCACCTAATACTGGCTCGGTTAATAATTCTTTTACTATATAGGCTACTTCTTCTGATACAACTTTTTTACTTTTTTGTGTATTTTCAATTAATAAAGTTCCATTCTGTTTTTCTATTTTTTTGTAAAAAATAGGTTCTAGATATATTCCATCATTTGCTATTGTTGCATATGCCCCTGCCATTTGTAAAGGACTTATTCCATCTTGAAGTCCTCCTAAAGCTAACACCAAATTATTATCATCTTTTGTTAAGGTAGTAATACCCATTTTTTCTAGATATTGTATAGCTTTACTAGGCTTTAATTGTTCCATTATTTCTACGAAAGGTAAATTTTGAGATGATTCTACAGCTCTTCTAACTGTAATTTTTCCTAAAGATGGATTATAATCTGTTGGATGGTATCCATCTGCAAAGTCTCTTTCAGTGTCATCATATATTGATGAAGCAGTAATAATTTTCTTGTCAATTGCAGGTATTAATACAGAAATAGGTTTAATTGCTGAACCTGTTTGCCTTATACTTTGCGTTGCTCTATTTAATGAACGTGATTCTGTTTTTTTCCCTAATCCTCCTATACATGCTACTACATTACCAGTTTTATGATCTATAATTACCATTGCAGCTTGAGATGAATTTCCTCCTGTTTTTGATGCTAAACTATATTTGCTTTTCTCAAATTCGCTTTCTGTTTTTGCCTGAATTGTAGAATTTTGCGTACTATAAATCTTTAATCCTGCCATTTCTATATAATTTTTGGCAAAGCTTTCAGAAATATTATATTTATTTTTGATGTCTTCTATAAGTTCTATTATTAATGCATCTGTATGATATGAATATACTGCATCTCCAGAATTTATTGTACCTTTATGAAATTTTAATCCAGATTCAACTTTTGATACTGCTTCATCATATTCTTCTTGGTTTATATATTCTAATTCTAACATTTTTGACAAGACAATTTTAGTTCTCTTTTTTATTTTTTCTGTATTATCACTTTCCATAAATGGATTATAAGAATTTGGTGAGTTATTAATTCCTGCTAAAAATGCACACTCTTCTAGTGTTAAGTCTTTTACAGATTTATTAAAATAGTACTTGCTACCTGTTTCAACACCATATATATTAGGTCCAACATAGATAACATTTAAATAAAGTTCTAATATTTGTTCTTTATTTAGTACTGTTTCTAATTGAATTGCTTTCCACCATTCTTTTGTTTTTCTAATTATACTATCTGTGGAATCTCCTGTTAGGTTTTTTACTAATTGTTGTGTAATTGAGCTACCTCCATAAGATGAACTTCCAGCATGAAATATGTATGAAATAATGGCTCCTCCTGTCCTTTTTATGTCTATTCCTCCATGTGAATAAAATCTTTGGTCTTCTATTGCTACATATGCATTTTTTAAATTGTTTGGAATTTCTGATATGCTTATTTTTTCTTTTTTCTTTTCACTTCCTAAGGTTGCTATTGTGTTGCCTTCTATGTCTCTTACTACTGAAAATTCATTTAGAATCATGTCTTTTGCTAGGGTTTTCCATGTATGTGTTGTTATTCCTAAATTTATACCGAAAATAATTATACTAATTATAATTATTATTAAAATTATTCTTTTTATTTTCTTGTGCTTTTTGTTTTTTTCTTTGCCTTTTTTTCTTCTGGGATTTATATATTCCTTTTCTTCATCTTCAATTAGTTCTTGTTCTTTTCTTTTTTGTACTTTTTTTCCTTTTTTATTTTTTATTTTATTCAATTTTATCACTTTCCTTGTATTTGTTGATTGTGTGTAGTTATATCATATATAGCCTAAAAAGTCCATAAAATGGTATTTTTTCTTATCTATTACTTTTTATATCCTCGCTAGATTGTAATTTAGCGATTACTTTTATAATCAATATTTGTATCACCTTTATGAATATAGCAATGTAAACACCCATCACTACATTTTTTACAACCTCGCCAAGCATTCCACATTGCCATATTTATACCACCTTAAAAAAACTTATTAGTTATGGCTATCATTATAACATTATTCTAAAAAAATGTATATGAAAACAGGCAAAAAAATAATAAGCCAAAAAAGTATTTTGTAAACTTCTTTTTTAACTTATTTCTCTATTTTTCAACATTTCCAAAGATAAACTTTTGTTTTGTGTTTTTTCTTTAAAAGCTCTATAAGATTGTATAAAACTCTATGAGGTTAGTATCTTATTAGTATCATTTTTTTATTTTTTTCAATTTTTTATATTCCTTAAAAGTATTGATTTTATAACATTTTATCATATTCTTATTATAAACTATTTTAGTGTTTTATTATATTTTATAAAAATAAATAATATAAACTAAAAAACAAACTATTTCTAGCTTGCTTCATAGTTTTAACAAGAAATTGTTAATATATTTCCATTATTATCAAAAATAGCAAATTCATCTTTTCCATAAAAGGTTTTATGAAGCTCTTTAGCAATTTTAACTTTATCTTTTATATTGTTATAATTTTTTACAACATCATCAACAGTTATAAATAAAGTAAAAGTTGGTACTATTTTATCTGTTTTTAAAGTTGGATATTCTTCAATAAGATTATTTTGTTCTTGTAGCATTATAGATATATTATCCTTATTTAAAATGGCAAAATTTAAAATCTCTCCCTCTTCTGGAACACTTAGTATTTTTTTAAAACCTAATTTTTCTTCATAAAATTTTATTGTTTCTTTTACATCTTTAACCATAATATTTGTTGTTATTGTTTCATACATAAATTTCTACCTCCACTAGAAATTATAAAATAAGAAAGTATTTTTTATATTGTAAAAAACGGACATTATTTGTTAATTTTCAAGTAATTCTAATGGGGAAATACCTGTATATCTTTTAATTTCTTTTATAAAATGTGATTGATCATAAAATCCACAGATATTGGAAATATCAATTAAATTCATATTTTCTTCTAACACATGCATCTGGTAAAATGTTATTTTGTATAGTTTTGTCTAATATTTTCTTTGACTTCATTGTCCAAATACACATACAATAATCTTCAAGTTCTTTTATCTTGTATTCCTTATATTCTACATTTTGTTTAAATTCTTTATCTAATAAATATGGTATTTGCTTTGGATAATACATATATCATTTCTCCTCTCATGAATGAATAACTTTATTTATATTATCACATAATTACAAAAAATAAAATTCTTTTCTTTTAATATTTTTTATTATATAATACAAAATAGAAATATTTTCATAAACTGATAATATAGGAGTCAAGGTTGAAAAATAATTATAATTTTGACATTGTCAAACTGCGTTTGAAATTTAATTCTTTTCCAACCAGATTTGTGCCTTAGGAAGGAATGAAATTAAAAATGAAAATACAAAAAATAGAAACAAATTTAAGAAGAAAATACTTCTTACACAAGACAGAAAATCTTACACTTTCTACTATAGACCATCCAATAGAAAGTAACAAAATAAATATAAATCCAGAATACAAATACCAAAAAATTATAGGATTTGGAGGAGCTTTTACAGAAAGTACAGGATATGCAATAAATCAAACAAAAACGGAAACTGCTAAAAAAATAGTAGAAGAATACTTTTCTTCAAGGGGCTTAAATTACACACTTTGTAGGCTACCAATTGGGAGTTGTGACTTTTCCTTAAAAAGTTATTCTTACTCAAACAAAAAAGACCTATCAGACTTTACAATAAATAAAGACAAAAACTATATTATTCCAACAATAAAACTAGCACAACAACAAAACAAAAATATAAAATTCCTTTCTTCACCATGGTCTCCACCTGCTTTTATGAAAGATAATAATAATTTATATAATGGAGGAAAGCTTTTAAAAGAATATAAAAATAAATGGGCTGAATATCTAGTTAAATATGTAAAAGCATATCAAGTTGAAGGAATTAATATAGATTATATGACAATTCAAAATGAACCTAATGCAACTCAAACTTGGGAATCTTGTAGATATACTGCACAAGAAGAAGCGGATTTATTAAGACATTACCTCTTCCCTACTTTTAAACAAAACAATTTAAATACAAAATTTTTAATCTGGGATCATAATAAAGATTCCCTTTTAGAAAGAACTATAGATTGTTTAATAGATAATGGAGCTCTAGAATATGTTGCAGGTATAGCTTTTCATTGGTATACAGGAAGTCATTTTCAGAATTTAAATTTAATACATAGCCTATTTCCTGATAAGCTTTTAATCCATACAGAAGGTTGTACTGGATATTCTAAATTCAAACCTAAAGATGAATTATTTAATGCTGAAATGTATGTAAAAGAAATTATTGGAGACTTAAATAATGGAGTTAATGCATTTATTGATTGGAATATGGTTCTACAGTATAATGGTGGTCCAAATCATAAACAAAACTATTGTAACAGTCCAATAATGATAAATAAAAATAATACAGATTATATAAAAACGCCTGCTTTTTATTATATAGGACATTTTAGTAAATATATAAAACCACATAGCCAAAGAATTCATTTAAGTACTTTTACTGAGGATATTTTAGCTACTGCTTTTAAAAATGATGATAATAGCCTTGTTGTAGTATTATTTAATAAAAATAATTTTAATATTGAATATAATTTTTGTTATCAAAATTATGCTTTTCATGATAATTTAGATAGTCATGCAATTGTAACTTTAATAATAAATGGAGTGTGAAATATATGATAAATAGAGAAGAAAACCCAGAATATTTAAATTCTTTTTTAGATTATTCAGCAACAATTTTAAATAAGTCACCAAATAGTATAAAAGAATATAATTATGATTTAGGGATGTTTTTGCGATTTATAAAAATACATTTTAATTTGACAAAAGAAACAGAGTTTAAAAATATCCTTATTAAAGATATATCTATTAATGAGATTAAGAAAATTAAACTTGATGATATACACGCATTTTTAGCATACTTAAGCAATGTTCATCATAGTAAATCAGCTACTAGAGCTAGAAAAGCTTCTACAATAAGAGTATTTTTTAAATATTTAAGCCAGAAAGCAGGTTTAATAGAGTTTAACCCCTCTCAAAATTTAGAAAACCCTAAACAAGATAGAAGATTACCAAAGTATTTGTCTTTAGATGATAGTAAAAAACTTTTAGATGTTGCTTCAGATGAAGATAATAGAAACTGTGAAAGAGATTATGCTATTACTACTCTATTTTTAAATTGTGGAATGCGTCTCTCTGAATTGGTTGGGATTAATACTAAAGATATTAATTTTAGCGATTGTAAATTAAATGTTATTGGTAAAGGTAATAAAGAACGAACTATTTATTTAAATAAGGCTTGTATGCAAGCTATTGCAAATTACTTAGCAGTTAAACCTAAAGAAGGTATTAAACATGATAGTAAATTTTCAGATAAAGCTTTGTTTTTGAGTGAAAGACGTGAACGTATTAGTAATAGAACTGTTCAATATATTATTACTAAAGAACTTGAAAAAGCTGGTCTTGATAGTAAAAAGTATTCTGTACATAAATTGCGTCATACTGCTGCTACTTTGATGTATCAGTATGGTCAGGTTGATATTCGTGCTTTACAAGAATTGCTTGGTCATGAGAGTATTTCTACTACTGAAATTTATACTCATGTTAATAATGAACAAATTAGAGATGCTGTAGAACGTAATCCTTTAGCAAATTTATAAGAATTTTTTGTTAGTTAATAATATTTCTTCAATACAAACTCTTTCTATTAGCTAAATGATTTGCCTGTCGCACACAAATAAGAAAATCAAAGATTTTCTTTAATTTGTTCT
>CAQPRV010000017.1 GCA_948857205.1 uncultured Clostridia bacterium | reverse complement strand
TCCCTTAGAATCAAACCCAGCGTGCCTATGGAGCTTCCCTCTTCTATGGTTTTCTCTATCAGCCTCTTTACCAATTCCATTTATTATGAAAAAGACTATTATGCCATACCCGACACCGGCGCAGAAAAAGCGTATGAGCTGCTGCGTCAGGCACTGCTCTCCCAGAAGAAAGTGGCCATCGCAAAGACCGTGATGGGGACGAACGAAAAGCTCCTCGTCCTCTATCCCACCAAGGAGGGCATGATCGTCAAGACGCTGTTCTACCACGATGAGATCGCAGCCGTCCCCAAACAGATACCCAAAGTCACGCTTGACAAAAACGAACTGGACATGGCAAAAATGCTTGTTGACAACATGACTAGGCCCTTTGTTCCGGAAGACTTCAAGGATGAGTACCAGGTGTAACGCGGCACTTTATAGTAGACGAAAAAAGCATTTTATTTTCGACAGTATAAACACCATTACGGCACCTTCATTTCGCTGACCGCACACTGCTGTCAAGGAGACTGTGCAGTCAAATCGAAATCTTCCGGCTTGAATTGTGTGTACAATAAGGCTGCTGACAGCATATGGGACCAGATAAGCGGGACAGCCGGGAGGCAGGGTCTGAAATTGTCTGAAAAATATTTCAGACAGAAAAAAGCGGTTCCTGAAAAATTGTGCCATTTTTACACACAACGGGTAAGAAAAGAACCGCATACACAGATGCACGCGGTCTTTTCCTGCTCTTTATAAGAATTGTCCCCTGTTCTGAAACACTTCAAAAAACAGGCATTTAACGCATAGATGGTTGGATGCGCGGCTTCAAAGCTGCTGGTTATTGACAGCTGCCAGAATGGTTTCCGGGTCAATGACCTGTTTTTCTGTCTGCGCACCGATGATCAGGGCATCGGTCATCAGGTTGTCGATCATGCGGGCATTGCCCTGTGCATACCCGTGGACGGCGGACAAAGCCGCTTCGCTTAAGATGGAAAGGCTGCCGCCTGCCGTCTGTATCTTGTGGGAGACATACCTGGCCACTTCCTCGTCTGAGAGGCCCCCAAAGTCATAATGGACAACGACCCGCTGGCGCAGCGCCTCGTTTACGGGCTTTGCAAGGGTACGGTTAAAATAGGATTCCCCGCAGAGGATGAGGGAAAAGCAGTTCAAGGAGTCATAGCCGTGGTTCATGATCAGCTTGAGGTCATTCAGGATGGCCGGGGAGAGGTACTGGCATTCATCGATGGCAAGGCACAGGGGGCGTTTTTTCTTCTTGGGTATCTAGTCTTCCTATTACTTCTTGCATTTTTTCTTCTTGGGTATCTAGTCTTTCTATTACTTCTTGAGTTTTTTCTCCTTGTACATCTAGTTTTTCTAATATTTCTTGTGTATTCTCTCCTAAAAATAAAATTTTCTTTGACATTTCTATCAATAACTCATCTTTTTGTTCTTGGTTCATATAATCTCCTCCTTTCTTTTAATATTATAGTATATTTATATTCTTTTGGTAATTATCTAATATTAATAACTTTCTAAGAATATAAAAGCTTACAATCAATTCCTCTGATTGTAAGTTAAATTATACTATTAACTTTTATTTATGTCAATAATATTTAATCGCAATTTTCGACATTTTTCTGCTATCTTCTTAATTAAAATCCTATAAAATTATATAATTAAGGCAATTAAATTTATATATATTTCTCTATTAATACAACTATCCTTCCACTCCTTGTATTACCACAAAATTCCTTAATAATAAATCTTCCTTTTCCTCTTATAGTTATAATATCTTTTAATTTTAATTGCTTAGAAAGTTTAATTTCATTTTGTCCATTTACAAAGACCCTTTCTTGATTAATAATTTGTGCTGCCTTACTTCTTGAAGTTTTTGCTAAATCTGAAACGATATTATCTAATCTTAAAGATGGAACGATTATTTTTATTTCTTCAACTGTCAATTCTTTTTTTTGTAGTTTTTCTAAAGAAATAATATCTATTTTACTATTTTCAAATCTAGTTAAAGATGGTAATTGTTCTTTTAAAATTGTAGATAAATCTTCTACTACTATAATATCTGCACCTTCTTTTGAAACTATAATATCTCCAACTTTTTCTCTTTTTAGCCCTAATTTTACTATTCCACCTAAATAATTTCTATGAGAATATTTACCTATTTCTTCTTCTGGTAATTTTACTCTTACTACTTTTAATAACTTGTCATAATTTTTTTGTAGCATGTTATCAGAATAACTCTCAGGATAAATAATCGCTATTTTTCTCTCTGCTTCTTCATACCCACCATATAATTTACAAAAATCATATTTTATTTTTCTTAAAAAATTTTCAACTAAGGCTACTTGATACATATCTAAAAAATCTGTAGTTTGTATTTTGTTTGTTTGCTTTGACCTTTCTATTTTATCTAATATTTGAGCTAAACATATCTTATCTTCTTGTTTTTTATAATCTTTTAAAATATCTATTTTATTCAATTTTAACCTCCATTAAGTTTTTTAATTAATCTAATTGTATATAAAATCTTCTTTAATATCCTTCATATATATTTCTTCTAACTCTTCTACTGTTCCATGCTTAATAAATTCATCTGGATATGCATAGGACTTTATTTTTACATCTTGAATTTTTTCATCTATTATTAATTCTTTCACAGTAGTACCAAGTCCGTTTACTATTGTACCATCTTCTATAGTTATAACATTTTTTGTCTTATTAATAGATTTCTTTATTGTTTCCTTATCAAATGGTTTTAAAAATCTTGCATTTATTACCTCTACTGTAATATTGTTTTTTTCTTCTTGCTTTGCCATTTGTAAGGCTTTTGCTACCATTTTTCCTATTGCAATTATTGTTAAATCATTTCCTTCTTTTAATATTTCAGCTTTTCCTTGTTCTATTTTTTGATGTTTTTCAAATTTTTCCTTTTCTTCTCCTCCACGTGGATACCTTATTACTACTGGTCTTTGTAAATTTACTGCATATTCTAACATGTCTTCTAATTCTATAAAATCTTTTGGAGCCAAAATTGTTAAGTTTGGTACCAATCTAAAAAATGCCATATCTAATATTCCTTGATGTGTTTCTCCATCTGCTCCTACTATTCCTGCTCTATCTACACACATTATAACTGGTAGATTTTGAATTGCTATATCATGTATCACTTGATCATATGCTCTTTGATAAAAAGAAGAATATATTGGTACTACTGGAATAACTCCTTCTTTTGCCATACCAGCTGCCAATCCTAGTGCATGTTGCTCTGCAATTCCTACATCAAAAAATCTATTTGGAAATTCTTTTTGAAATTTTGTAAGCCCTGTTCCATCTTTCATTGCTGCTGTTATTGCAACAATTTTATCATTCCTTTTAGCAAGTTCTACTAATTTTTCTCCAAATACTTTTGAATAATCTTTCTTTTTTTCTTTCTTTGATTTTCCTGTTTCTATATCAAAAGGCCCTGTTGCATGAAATTTATCTGGGTTTTCTTCGGCTATTTTATAGCCTTTCCCTTTTTTAGTTAATATATGTATTAAAACTGGTCCATCTAATTGCTTACTAATTTTTAACATTCTTTCTAATTCCTCAAGGTCATGTCCATCTACTGGTCCTAGATACCTAAATCCTATATCTTCAAAAAACATCTTTGGAATAATTAGTTGCTTTATTCCTCTTTTAACTCTTTGTATAATTTTTACAACTGGCTTCCCAATTATAGGAATTTTATTAATAAACTTTTTTATTGAGATATTTGATTTCGTATAGGTTCTTTTAGTTCTCAATTTACTAAGCAACATACTTATTCCGCCAATATTTTTTGATATACTCATTTCATTATCATTTAATATTACAGTTAAACTTGTTTTACTCCATCCAGCATCATCTAAGGCTTCTATTGCCATACCTCCTGTTAAAGCTCCGTCTCCAATAACTGCTATTACTGAATTGTTTTTACCTTCTATATCTCTTGCTCTTGCCATTCCTAGTGCTGCTGATATTGATGTACTACTATGTCCTGTATTAAAACAATCTGTCTTAGATTCTTTTGTTTTTGGAAATCCTGCTATTCCATCTAATTTTCTTAATGTTTTTAGTTGTTCTCTTCTTCCTGTAATAATTTTATGTGTATATGTTTGATGTCCTACATCCCATACTATTTTGTCTTCTGGCAAGTTAAATACACTATGTAAAGCTATTGTAAGCTCAACAACACCCAAATTAGAAGCTAAATGCCCTCCATTTTTAGATACTATTTGTAGTATATATTTTCTTATTTCTTCTACTAATAGCTTTTTTTCTTTTATATTTAATTTTTTTACATCCTCTGGAGAATTTATATTTTCTAACATTTCATCACCCTTTTATACTATTTCATATTTTAGTTATTTTATTATAGCACCTTTTTTGATCTTTTCCTAGCTTATTTCTGTAAACTTATATTTATTGTATACTAGACTTTCTCTTTTAGTTTTACTTTATCTGTAACTTTCACTATTAATACTTCCATTTTCCATTTCATCTTTACTTACTCTTAATCTGCTTTCTTCCCTATCTATTAAACTATTATATTCTTCTAAATTAGAAACTTTAGATGCAAAGTTTGTATGAGCATCTTTATAACTAATTCCTTCTATTAACAATTTATCTGGCTTATTTAAGTATGTTCTTTTAATCCATCCAATTTTTTTTACTAAAAAAAGTCTTACTTTCTGTTTAACTTTTAGATTTTTTGTAGGATATCTAAGAAAACTTTGATATATTTTTTCTATTAATTCTTCATTATCATATTTCTTTTCATTTTGTTTACTAGTTTCTTCCTTTATTTTTAATTGTTCTTCAATTACTTTCTCCTTTAGTTCTGACAAAAACTCTTTATCCTGACCTTGTTCTAACAATTTATCATATATATCTATACCTTTATCAATTTTTAATTCATCATTAGTTATATTAAATTCATAAAACATTTCCTTTAATGCTTTGTCTCTTTCTATTTTATCTATTATAATGTTTGATAAATATGTAAAACAACTTTTATCCTTCAAATTAATTCCTTCTAATCTATATTTAAAGAATCTATTAGAGAAACTTTGTAAATCTTCAACTAATAAAATTAAATCTTTTCTACGATTTCTTTTATCTAAACAAATTCTCCCTATATGGTCTAATGTTTCTTCAAAACCTCGAATATATAAACTTACAGTTAATCTGTCCATTGTTTTTCCTAATATAGTTTTTACAAACTCTTCATCAGCTTCTTCTCCTTTTAGTTGTAAATTAGAAAATTTCATTTCATTTATTCCTAATGAACTTAGCATTATTTTTCCTGCACTTTGAATTGGCTTATAATATTTATACTTATTAGATGAAATATATCCATTTTTTAATCTAAAAGCATTTATTATTTCTGCATATTCATTTACCATTCTTCCTTTTTCGTAAAAAATGTCTTTACTATTTTCTTCACTCTTTATATATGCTTTAAAAAAGCCACTGCGAAAACTATCTTCTTTTTTTCTATATATATATCCATAAGTCCATTTTGACTGTATTACATGTCCTAATTCATGCATAAATGTTTCAATAAAGTCATTTATTTTAGTCTTTTTGAATTTTAGAATACCAATTAAAAATTCCATATTTAAAAAAATAGATATATTATCACCATCAATATCAGTATGGTCACCTTCATTTAATTTCTTCTCAAAATTTTTAAATTTAATATTAAAAACTTTTTCAAATCTGTATATTGCCACTTCTAAATCATAATTATTCCAATTATATTGATCAGCAGCTCTAAAAAAAAATTCCTCAATAATTGGAAGAAACGCTTTTTCTAATCTATTTTTTTCCACTACTTTTTTTACTGATATAGAAATTTTATCTCTATCTATCATTTTCTTTCCTCCTAATTTTTATTATATAACAAATTAAACTATACATCAATAAAATTACATAATAATCAGCTATGAGGAATAAAAATTTTTCGCAATAATAGGAAAAGTATTTGACTATCAAAAAGCTCTTTTGTGATAAAATAAAAAATATTTTATCACAAAGGAGTTTTTTGATGAACAGAAGAGAAAAAAGAAAAATGAAATAAATATATTTTTAGATGTAGTAAATATCATAAAACAATACTTTCCACAATTAATAGAAAAGTTAGAAAAATTAACAGATACAAGAAATCAAAGCTATGTTGAATATAAAATGTCAGTAATAACAGTAACAAGACTTTTAGGACTACTATGTGGAATGTATTGTTTTATG